>JANQJM010000162.1 GCA_028281635.1 Pseudomonadales bacterium
TCATTGCCATCGACGATTCAGCAGGCGCTGCAATCTGCGGAAGAGTCTCTGGCAGAGAGTGATAGTGCGCGGCTCGATGCAGAACTTCTGCTTGCGCATTGCCTGGGCAAGACTCGCGAGTATCTCTTTACCTATCCCGATCAGGAAGTGACGTCTACCGATATGCAGGGCTTCCAACGATTGCTGCAAAGAAGGCAGCAGGGGGAGCCGGTTGCTTACATAACAGGCATACGCGGTTTTTGGGATATCGAATTGGCGGTGACGGCAGATGTATTGGTGCCGCGTCCGGAGACTGAGTTATTGGTCGAGTCTGCTCTTTCGCTGTTTGGTGAGCGCCAGCAGATTCGTGCCGCGGATCTGGGTACAGGCAGTGGTGCGATTGCGCTCGCGCTCGCCAGTAGCAGGCCAACCTGGCAGTTAGTAGCGGTCGATATCAGTGCGGCAGCATTAAGTGTTGCACACAGTAACGCAGAAAGGCTCAAGCTGTCGAATATTGAGTTTAAACAAGCTTCATGGTGTGATGGTCTGCCGCCAGCGAGCTATGATCTGATCCTGGCTAATCCTCCTTATGTGGCTCCCGGTGACGACCACCTGCAACAGGGGGATCTCAGGTTTGAACCGAATCTCGCGCTGGAATCTCAGCAGGATGGTTATGGGGACTTGTTCAGTATTGGGATGCAGTCACGACAGTGCCTGAAACCCGGTGGATGCTTGATGCTCGAACACGGATTCGATCAGCAAGAAAAACTGGAGCAAGAGTTAAGCAGGTTAGGCTATATAGAGATTGAGAGTAAATGCGATCTTGCCGGGCATCCCAGGATGATGCAGGGGATTTGGCCAGGTCACTAATCAAGCGGGTTGGCAGCGCATAGTAAAAGTAAGATGAAAGACGAAGCACTTCTGAGATACAGCCGACAGATAATGCTGCCTGAGATGGATGTTGCAGGTCAGCAGAAGCTTGTTGGCGCGACCGTTCTGATCGTTGGCATGGGTGGGCTGGGATGCCCTGTCGCCATGTATCTGGCTGCGGCAGGTGTTGGGCATTTGGTACTTGCCGATGATGACATGGTTGAGCTCACCAATTTACAACGACAAATAGCGCATTCACAGCAGGACATCGGCAGATCCAAAGTGGAATCCGTGCAGACGACTTTGCTGGGCCTTAATCCGGATGTGCAGCTTACTTTGTTGCATGATCGATTAGAGGGTGAAGCCTTGGACTCGGCGGTGAAGCAAGCTGATTTGGTACTCGATGCTTGCGATAATTTCTCTACTCGCTTTGCCGTTAATCGCAGTTGTATTCAGCATCGCGTGCCATTGGTTTCCGGTGCGGCCATTCGAATGGAGGGGCAGGTGGCTGTGTTCGATGTCAATGACACAGACAGCCCCTGTTACCGGTGTCTCTACCAGGAAGGCGATGACGCTGATGCAAGCTGCGCAACTAATGGGGTCATGGCGCCTGTTGTTGGAATCATCGGTTCAGTACAGGCCATGGAAGCCATCAAGCTGATAGCTGGCATTGGTGAACCACTGACTGGTCGCTTGCTATTGCTGGACGCGAAGACGATGCAATGGCGGGAAATGAAATTGCCCCGGGATCCCGATTGCCCTGCCTGTAGCCAGCGCTAGCGACACTTTGTTCCAGAATCTCGGTTTCTATCGGCTGCAGCGTGGCAAAAGGTGCCAGGTGTGCATTGCGCCGCCTAATCCAAGCCGTTATCATGCGACACCCGGCTCACTACTCCCTTCCGAGCAAGCAGAGTCCATCAGAAAAAACATCAGACAAAAATCTGAGAATTAAAATAGCAGTCGATGGAAAACCCAGTCTCCGATCAGCAGTCATTCGATAGCTTCGATTTGCAGAAGCCACTGCGTGATGCCATCGATAAGCTCGGATTTGAATATTGCACGCCAATACAGGCGAGGAGCCTGGTGTATACCCTGGAAGGTCACGATGTTACTGGGCGTGCCCAGACTGGTACCGGTAAGACGGCGGCTTTTCTGATAACGATTATCAATGATCTGCTCTCCAATCCTGTGGAAGAGCAACGTTATATTGCAGAACCCAGAGCACTTATCGTAGCGCCAACTCGCGAGTTGGCGATTCAGATTGCCAGTGATGCAGAGAAGCTTACGGAGTTTTGTGATTTACACACCGTTACCCTGGTCGGTGGTGAAGACTATCAAAAACAACACAAGGCGCTGGGAGCCAAGCCGGTAGACATCGTCGTGGCGACACCAGGACGATTGTTAGACTTTGTGCAAAACGACAACCTTTATCTGGGTCTGGTTGAGTTGCTGGTGCTTGATGAAGCAGATCGCATGCTGGATATGGGGTTTATTCCGCAGGTGCGTCAGGTTGTATCTCGCACCCCGAAGAAGGATTGCCGCCAGACTCTGCTGTTCAGCGCCACCTTTACTCCGGAGATTACCGAGTTGGCAACACGTTGGGCTATGGATCCCATCATGGTGGAGGTGGAGCCGGAAAAGGTCGCCGCCGATGCCGTCGATCAGAAAGTGTATCTTGTAACCACTGACGACAAATACAATCTACTTTACAACTTGATAGCTGATCCCGAAGTAGAAAAAGTGATGGTGTTCAGCAACCGTAGAGATCAGGTGAGGAAGCTAGCTGACAATTTGTATCGCAATGGCATTAATTGCGGCATGTTGTCTGGAGAGATAGCGCAGAACAAGCGCATTCGAACTTTAGAAGACTTCAAGTCAGGTAAGCTTCGTGTGTTGGTAGCCACCGATGTGGCCGGTCGCGGTTTGCATATCGATGATGTGTCTCATGTGGTGAATTACACGCTGCCGGAAGAGCCGGAAGACTACGTGCATCGCATTGGGCGCACGGGCAGGGCAGGCGCAGTAGGTACCTCTATCAGTTTTGCCTGCGAAGAGGACTCGTTTTTATTGCCCGCAATCGAAGAAAAGCTGGGTCAGAAGCTCGACTGCATCCATCCTGAAGAAGTCTTGCTGGAACAGGCGCCAGCATTTGAGCGCGCGTCAAGATTCAAACCAAAGGGAAGTTCGCGACCACAGAGAGGTCGTCGACCGGCCAGAAGAAACTAGCCGCTCTTGCGCTTTTCCGCGCCATGGTTTTCCAGCACACTGGCATAGGCGGTCGATTTGCGATGTTGGGAAACCAGGTCCAGAAATGTACTGCCGTCGTCGAGAGTGACGTTGATGTCCTTGCCAGCTTCGATGAAGAAAGGCAGGAAGCGCTCAAATAATTCCACTGTCATTCCCCGATAAGCCTTAAGCAAGATGTTGTAATCGGCAGGTAAGCTGGCGGGTGGCTCTAATGAGAGAAAAGTTTTCAGGCGCTCGTCGGACCACTCCTCGTCACGAGTAGCGATCTGAGTTCGTTCCGCACCGCGTTTCTTTCCCTCTTTCACGATATCTTCTCACGTAACAATTGGTTCACCTGGCCGGGATTTGCTTTGCCTTGCGAAAGTTTCATCGCCTGGCCAACCAGATAACCTAACACCTGTTCCTTGCCATCCTTGAACTGCTGCACCTGGTCAGGATTATTGGCAATAACCTCATCGACAAGTTTCTCGATTGCACCACTATCGGTTACCTGCTTAAGACCCTGGTTCTCGATGATTTCATCCACACCAGAGCTGTTTTCGATCATGGTTTCGAAAACAGTCTTGGCGATCTTGCCGGAAATGGTGTTGTCCTTGATGCGCGCGATAAGCATGGCGAGCCGGTCCGCCTGGATGGGTGACTGGCCGATGCTCCAATCGTTCTTGTTGAGCAGTGCCTGCAGGTCGCCCATTACCCAGTTCGCAGTGAGTTTGGCATCGCCGCTGTCTTTTGCCACGGACTCGAAATAGTCGGCCATTTCTCGCGTGGCGGTGAGTACGCCGGCGTCATAATCACTCAATCCGTAGTCGGTTACAAAGCGCGCTTTTCTGGCGTCGGGCAGTTCCGGCAAACTGGCACGCACTGTGTCGATGTATTCATCGTCGATTTCAACTGGCAACAAATCCGGTTCTGGGAAATAGCGGTAGTCGTTGGCAAATTCTTTGCTGCGCATGGAGAACGTTTCATCGCGATCAGCGTCATAGCGGCGGGTCTCCTGCTCAACTCTGCCACCATCTTCGATGACATCCTGTTGCCGTTGTACTTCTGAGTTGATCGCTTTCTCAACGAAACGGAAAGAGTTGATGTTTTTTATTTCTGTTCGTGTGCCGAGTTCTGTCTCACCCTTGGGCCGAATCGATACATTCACATCACAACGCATGGACCCCTGGGCCATAATGGCGTCAGAGATGTCCAGATAACGAACGATGGAGTGGAGCTTCTTCAGGTAAGCGACCGCTTCCTTGGCATTTCTGATCTCGGGTTCGGAGACAATCTCTAATAGCGGTTCACCGGCACGGTTCAAGTCGATTCCAGACATGCCGTGGAAATCTTCGTGTAATGATTTGCCGGCGTTTTCTTCAATATGCGCTCTGGTGACTCCGATGATTCGCTCGCTACCATCTTCGAGATTGATGGTGAGAGAGCCTTTGCCCACAGTCGGGAAATCCAGTTGCGTGACCTGATAGCCTTTCGGTAAATCAGGATAGAAATAGTTCTTGCGATCGAAGACAGAACGTTTGCCGATTTCAGCATCGATGGCCAACCCAAATTTAACGGCCATGCGCAACGCTTCCTCATTAAACACAGGCAGTGTGCCCGGCATGGCGAGGTCGAAGATATTAGCTTGGGTATTCGGCTCGGCACCGAATTCCGAGGCTGTTCCGGAGAACAACTTGGATTTGGTTGAGAGTGAGACGTGAACTTCCAGTCCGATGACTGTTTCCCATTCCATGGCTAGTCCCCCGCTCCGCCCAGTGTTGGCTTTTGTCTGTGCCAATCGGTCGCCAGCTGAAACTGGTGAGCCACATTCAGAACTCGAGACTCGGCGAAGTCATTGCCCACGATATGCATACCGATCGGTAAACCATCTGATACCCCGGCTGGAATCGAAATGCCAGGTAGGCCAGCGAGATTTACCGCGATGGTATAGATATCTTCCAGATACATAGCCACCGGATCCGTTTTCGCTCCCAACTTGAAGGCTGTATGAGGAGACGTGGGTCCAATTACCACGTCTACTTCCTTGAACGCCTCATCGAAATCATTCTTGATCAGGCGGCGGATCTTTTGCGCCTTGCGATAGTAGGCATCATAGAAGCCGGCAGATAGCGCATAGGTACCGACCATGATGCGTCGCTTCACTTCGTCGCCAAAGCCTTCGCTGCGGGTTCGCTTATACATATCTTCCAGGTCTACCGGGTTTTCACAGCGATAGCCGTAGCGCACGCCATCGTAACGCGACAGATTCGCTGATGCTTCTGCTGGCGCAACGACATAGTACGCGCTCACTGAAAGATGGTTGTTGGGTAGATCAATCTCTTTGAGCGTCGCGCCGAGTTTTTCATATTCAGCCAGCGCATCTCGAATGCTTTGTTCTACTCCAGCGCTAAGCCCTTCGGCAAAATGTTGTTTGGGTATGCCGATTTTGATGCCTTCCAATGATTGGCCCAGTTGCGCTGTGTAGTCTTCGATTGCAATGTCGGCCGAGGTACTGTCTTTGATATCCAGGCCCGCCATAACATTGGTCATTAGGGCGGCATCCTCTGCACTCTTGCAGATGGGGCCAGCCTGATCCAGGCTGGAAGCAAAGGCAATCATGCCCCAGCGCGACACACGGCCATAGCTGGGTTTGAAACCAGTAATCCCACAGAATGCTGCTGGCTGGCGAATCGAGCCACCTGTATCGGTGCCGGTGGCCATCCCACACAGGTCGGCGGCGATCGCTGCGGCTGAACCACCTGAGGAGCCACCTGGCACTCTTTCTAAATCCCAGGGATTGCGGACCGGGCCAAAAAAACTGGTTTCGTTGGAAGAGCCCATGGCAAATTCGTCCATGTTGGTCTTGCCCAACATCACTGCCCCTGCTGCATTGAAATTCTCAACCACGGTGGCGTTATAGGGCGCAGTGAAATTGCTTAACATGCGCGAGCCGCAGCTGGTGGTCACTCCCTCGGTGCAGAAGATGTCTTTGTGTGCCATGGGCACACCAAGCAATGGTGAGTTGTCACCATTGGCACGCTTCTCATCGGCAGCTTGCGCCTGCTTCAATGCCGACTCTTCACAGACCGTGATGAAGGCATTCAACTGTTCATTGTGCGCACTAATTCGATCCAGATAGACCTGGGTTAATTCGACGCTCGAAATTGCGCCATTGTTGAGAGCGCTTGCGAGTTCGGCTGCGGTTTTTTCAATCATGAAGGAGCTGCGTCTAGTTTAGTGTTCGGGTACGGGCTTGGCAGATGGGGTCGGGATTACTCAATAACTTTCGGCACCAGATAGAGTCCTGATTCGGCTTCCGGAGCGAGCGTTTGCAATTGCTCCCGGCGATCGGACTCCGTGACCTGGTCCGGTCGCACTCTTTGTTTCACGTCCAGCGGGTGAGCCAGTGGCTCAACAGCATCGGTGTCTACCGATTGCATCTTGTCGATAAGCTCGAGAATGTCCGTGATCCGAGAAGTAACTTCGTCAGCTTCCGCGTCGGAGATATGCAGCCTTGCCAAGTGGGCGACTTTTTCAACTTCAGACCTGTCGAAGGCCATAATTTCGCTCCGAAAATTCCAGTATTTGTCAGAGATCAGACGCTTTTTAGACGTGGTTCAAGTAATTGGAGCAGTTATTGAATCCAGCTACTTGCTCAAGTCCTTCGCGGTTGCTAGAGTGCGTCCTAATTCGCGAGAAGGCGAGATTATACTGGAAAATCCTCAACTTAGGTGAATTTGGTAGAAATCCGCCGGTCGTCAGCTCCAGGAGATTCCATTAGTACCATCCAAGCCCAAAAAGGCCATCAAAATCCTCTGCTCCAGCTAAATCATTAGGCGCATGTGCCGTCTATTTAAGGAACTGTTTAGAGATCTCTCATTCGAGAGCCAAAAGAACAACAATCACGGCCGGGATTGGATCTTTCTTTTCGAGGAACACAGAACTACATGTTTAAAAAAATTAGGGGAATGTTCTCCAATGACCTGTCTATTGACTTGGGTACGGCGAACACATTGATCTATGTGCGCGACGAAGGCATCGTGCTAAATGAGCCGTCAGTGGTGGCGATCAGGACTCACAACGGTCAGAAAACGGTTACCGCGGTTGGTTCAGACGCCAAGCGCATGCTGGGCCGTACGCCAGGTAATATCACCGCCATTCGACCCCTGAAGGACGGGGTAATTGCTGACTTTCAGGTAACCGAAAAAATGCTGCAGCACTTTATAAATAAGGTGCATGAGAACAGCTTCTTTCCCCCCAGCCCCCGTGTGCTGGTGTGTGTGCCCTGTAAATCGACTCAGGTAGAGCGTCGCGCCATTCGAGAGTCGGTAGCCAGTGCCGGCGCCCGCGATGTGCGATTAATTGAAGAACCCATGGCGGCCGCCATAGGGGCTGGCTTGCCGGTAGAACAGGCCAGTGGCTCGATGGTTGTTGATATCGGTGGGGGTACTACAGAGATTGCCATCATCTCGCTGAATGGGGTGGTGTATTCCGAATCAGTCAGGGTTGGCGGCGATCGCTTCGACGAAGCCATCACAACCCATGTAAGGCGCAACTACGGCAGCCTGATCGGTGATGCCACTGCCGAGCGCATCAAAAAAGAAATTGGCTGTGCTTATGTGGGTTCATCTTCAGAAATACGGGAAATCGATGTTCGTGGCCGTAACCTGGCGGAAGGGGTTCCCCGCAGCTTTACCCTGAATAGCGATGAGATTCTCGAAGCCTTGCAAGAACCGCTGACCGCGATTGTGCAGGCCGTGAAGAGCGCCCTGGAGCAAACGCCTCCAGAATTGGCATCGGATATCGCCGAGAGCGGTCTGGTGCTGAC
>JANQJM010000173.1 GCA_028281635.1 Pseudomonadales bacterium
GTTGAGGAAGATGATCCTCTGCTTCTGGAAAGTGGACGCATCCTGGCCGATTTCATTGCACTGAATAGCCGCAGAGTCAGCGCAATAGATCGCCTGCCCTCTCGCTAGGCCTGACTCAGTCTCTACAAGTTTTTTTCTCGCAAAAAAATTGGCCCTCGTGGAGAGGGCCAGAAGTAGAGCGGGGTCGAGCTCTAGGAGGACTCAATCAATTTGAAGTTGATTGAGTGTTCATTAAACCAATTGATTCTGACCACCCAATAAGCCAATAGAGGCTATTCGGCGACTAATTGTGGCGGGAATATGGCAGCTCAATCCGCTTACGCGCATGAGACCAGGCGTGTTGGCCATACTCTGAAGCTACAGAAAATCTGTTGCTAGACTTACTCGGAGGAAAACAGTCCCGCTGATTCCTCTCCCTTCCCTTATCAGCACCTTCTCCAGCGTCCTGACCATTCTCAAAGTCTCAAAAAGATCTGTTGCTGGACCCGCTGACGGTACAACTCGGACGTTCCCTCAATCAACGTCTTATTATATT
The DNA here is from genome assembly GCA_028281635.1 of Pseudomonadales bacterium. Taxonomy (GTDB): domain Bacteria; phylum Pseudomonadota; class Gammaproteobacteria; order Pseudomonadales; family Pseudohongiellaceae; genus UBA9145. The sequence goes on from JANQJM010000173.1 coordinate 536, forward strand.
ATGCACACCCGCGGAGAGCTCCCTCAGCTTACGACTCAAAGCGCGAAAATTAGCGAGCTTAGGCTTTTGAAGAAACTCTTGCGGTCTCAGTCGACGTTCCGACTCTTTTCATCGAAACAGCTAGCATCGTAAGCCGGCAGAGCGGTTGAATGCACTGGTCTTGAAAACCGACTCCCTTTCCTTATCAGCACACCCCTAGCGTGCTGGCCATTCTCAAAATCTCAAAAAGATCTGTTGCTAGACCCCACTAACGGGAAAAAGCCGGCGTTCCCTCAACCAACGTCTTGTTATATTATGCGCACCCTGCGGAGGGGTGGCAGAGCGGTTGAATGCACTGGTCTTGAAAACCAGCGAGGGTGAAAGTCCTCCGAGAGTTCGAATCTCTCCTCCTCCGCCATATCCTACACTCCGAAAAAACTCCGCATTTCCTGTACCCAATATCCTCTAAGAATCCTCTGAGCTTTCAGCGGAGGAGGAAAATGAGAACTCTCCAGTTCGAAAGGCGCATAGCGCTGCAGACAGCCGCAGGAGCGAGGATTTCGACTCAGCCAAAATACGGGTCAATCTCTGCTCCAAATCCACTGATCTCTAATCCAGCGAAAGCCGAAGCACGCACCGTTAAAACCCATTGCTTTTACCGTCACCCCCGGTATCATAATTCTTAACTGCGACAACGGTTTACCTTGCTGGAGGTATTGAATTTACTGGCTTTAGCCCCAATATCTCAGTACTGCGATTGCACATAATTGCCTGCTTGGTACACCGATAGGGAAATCAAGCACAACAATAGTTGGTCGTTAAACTAACTAATTCTTAACTGCTGGAGACAACGATGAACGAAGTTGATTTGACTATAGCTCAAGGCCAGGAATCGGCACTGGCGGTCAATAAAGTTCTAAAAAACACTTATCTGTTACTTGGTATGACCCTGGCGTTTAGCGCCTTTACGGCAGCGTTGAGTTTTAATGCTCCCGTCCTCAGCCCCTGGATTTTTCTAATTGGTGCTTATGGCTTTTTGTTCGCAACTCACGCCCTGGCAAATAGTCCATGGGGACTGGTTACCACTTTTGGTTTTACCGGTTTTATCGGTTATGGAATCGGTCCATTGCTCGGCTTCTTGCTGTCCACTTCCTCAGGAAGTGAAATTGTGATGACTGCCCTGGGTGGTACTGCGTTTATCTTTTTCGGTCTATCAGGGTGGGTATTGGCGTCACGCAAAGACTTTTCTTTTCTGCGCGGCTTCATCGCCGCGGGTTGCCTGGTTCTAATCGCAGCGATCATTATTAGCCTTATCTGGCAGATGCCTGCGCTACAGTTGGCGATGTCGGTTGCGTTCATGTTCTTCTCAAGTGCGGTGATTCTGTATCAAACTTCGGAAATCATTCACGGTGGTGAGCGCAACTATATTCTGGCAACCATCACCCTGTATGTTTCTCTATACAATATTTTCATGAGTCTCCTGCACTTGCTGATGGCTTTTTCAGGTGACGACTAACAGAGACAGCTTTATCTGTTAAACCCAAAAGCCCCAGCCTGTCTGGGGCTTTTCTTTTGCTTAGCTCACTGTGAAATTCGCCATAGTCGTTTACACATCCCCCTCTTCTTCTCAGGCAGCCACCACTGCTTACCATTTCGTGCGCACTTTGCTCAAAGAAGGTCATGATGTCTATCGCCTATTTTTCTTTGCCGATGGCGTGGAGAATGCGAATCGCCTCACAGTCGCTGCTCAGGATGAAGTCAATCTGCCCCAGCAATGGCATGAACTGATCAGGAACAACGAGCTCGACTCCGTGGCCTGTGTGAGTTCAGCAATCAAACGTGGTGTATTGAATGAGCAAGAGGCGGAGCGTCATGAAATCGACGCCCATTCGCTGCATGACAGTACAGAAATCGCAGGTCTTGGTCAGCTTGTGGACGCCGCCATCAACGCAGACCGGCTAGTGCAGTTTGGCTAACTAAGATCCATGACTAGATCCTGCAAGACATTTACTTTCTTGTCCCGCTCGGCACCGTACGGCAGCAACAGGCCGCAGCTTTGCCTGGATGCCGCTTTGGCAACAGCGGTGTTCGAGCAAACCGTGAATTATGTGTTTGTCGGTGATGGTGTCTACCAACTGTTGAAAGACCAAAACGCTGAAGGCATTCGAAGTAAGACGCTGGGAAATGCCATGCAAACGCTGGAGCTGTATGGAATCGAACGGGTATTTGTCGATGAGGAGGCGCTATCAAATCGCGGTCTGACTACCGATGATTTGCTGCTTCCAGTCGCAATAGTCGGCAGCACCGACATTGCCGAATTACTGGATACGTCGGACTACGTCTTCAACCTATGAGTACGCTCTACACAGTCAACCAGTCACCTGCAAGCGGCCTGCTTGAGACATGCCTCCGCTTCATGAAACCCAGTGATGGGATTTTGTTCCTTGAAGACGGTGTTTATCACGGAGCACAGCAAGACTGCTTGGAAGCGATCAGTAGCGAGATTGCCGTGTATTGCCTGAAAGAAGACTTGGCCGCTCGCGGCCTGACCGAGAAACTAATAGATCGCGCGCAGCCCGTGAGTTATCGAAGATTTGTTGAGTTGTGTACTGAGTTCGACAAAGTGGTCAGTTGGTTCTGACAGACGACCATGATTGAGCGGGACAAAGAGGGTTACCTTCGAAACCTAGATGACTGGTCGCAAGGAGTTGCGGAGGAGATAGCCTTGAGCGATGGCATCAAGCTCACTCCTGCCCATTGGGAAATCGTTTTCCTGCTGCGGAAATTTCACAAACGCTATCAAATGTCTCCAGCTACCCGTGCACTGATCAGTTTCGTGAAAAAGGAGCTGGGACCCGACAAAGGGAAAAGCACCTACTTAATGCGTTTGTTCGGTGGAAGTGCAGCTAAAACTGCAGCCAGGATCGCCGGCTTACCCAAACCAGATAATTGTCTTTAGCGAAGGCTAGTCGTACCAGGACAACTGATCCCGCAGCCTGACTACATTCCCCATTATTGTCAGGGTGGGTGCCTGCAACTCAGCTTGCTCTACCTGTTCCACGATAGTGCCTAGTTCACCGACGACAACTTTTTGACTCTCCATCGTACCCTGCTGAATCACGGCCACCGGCATTGCCTTGTCCATACCCGCCTGCATCAGTTTTTCGCAAATAGTCGGTAAACCAACCAGGCTCATATAGAACACCAGAGTCTGTTGTTCGGCGAGTAAGGATTCCCAATCCAACTCATTCTCCCCTTCCTTGAGATGGCCTGGCAAAAACCTCACAGAATGGGCGTGATCACGATGGGTAAGAGGAATCCCTGCATAAGCAGCACAACCGGTAGCGGCGGTAATACCGGGAACGATCTGGAAAGGAATCTTGGCCTCGGCCAGTGTAGTGAGTTCTTCTCCGCCCCGACCAAATATGAGGGGGTCTCCGCCTTTTAGTCTCAGTACGCGCTTACCAGCCTGCGCATGGTCGACTAACATCTGGTTGATGGTAGTTTGAGGAGTGCTTTGTTTAGCGTGCTGTTTGCCGACATGAATTTTCTCGGCATCCGGTCTTACTCTTTGCAGAATTGCTGGCGATACCAAGCGATCATAAAGCACGACATCGGCCTTATGCATTAGTCGGAGAGCACACAAGGTAAGCAGATCAGGATCTCCCGGGCCTGCCCCAACCAAATACACTTCACCGCTGATCGTTTCAGTGTCTTCGGCTTGCTGCAATAAGTTGCTCAACACCTCCCTTGCAGTGTCTTCCTGTCCGCTGTAAACCAGTTCAGGGACGTCCCCTTCCAGCACGGTCTCCCAAAAGCGCAGCCGCGTAGAGAAATTTCCCAGACGCTCCTTAACCTGAGCACGATAGGAGCCGAGTAAGCGCGCCAGTTTGTCGATACGCGTTGGTAGCTGTGATTCATTGAGTTCTTTCACCATGCGTGTCAATACGGGTGAAGTACCACCACTGGAGATAGCAACTACCAGAGGCGATCTGTCGACAATCGCTGGCATGATGAATGAACAAAGATGGGGTTGGTCGACCACATTGACCGGCAAGTCCAGATCGTTAGCTGCTTCACTAACAGCGAAATTCACCTCGTCATTGTCAGTGGCGGCTACCACCAAACAACACTCTTCTAACTGAGAAGTCTGAAAACTGGATTCGATCAGATTTACCGGATGGTTTTCTGTGAGGGATCGAATGGCAGTAGAGAAAGATTCAGCAACGATATCCAGTCGGGCACCAGCACGCAGCAGCAGCTTTGCCTTGCGCAGTGCAATCTCGCCTCCTCCTACTACAACACATCTTCGATCCCTGATATTCCAGAAGATTGGCAGCAGTTCCATTAGCCAAGAGTCTCTAAGCCACCCATATACGGTCTTAATACTGCCGGAATTGTTATCTGACCGTCAGCATTTTGGAAGTTCTCCAGAACTGCGACCAGTGCGCGACCGATGGCTAGACCGCTGCCATTAATCGAATGCACCAGCTCAGGTTTGCCCGTATCGGGATTTCTCCAACGTGCTTGCATGCGACGTGCCTGAAAGTCAGTGAAATTGCTGCAGGAAGAAATTTCGCGATAGCAGCCTTGCGAAGGCAACCAGACTTCCAGGTCGTATGTCATTGCCGAGCCAAATCCCAGATCTCCACCGCAAAGAATGACTTTGCGATAGGGAAGTTCTAGTAGCTGCAGAACTTTCTCGGCGTGGGACGTTAATTCTTCCAGTGCTTGTGTAGATGTTTCCGGTGTCACTATTTGCACCAGTTCCACTTTCTCAAACTGGTGTTGACGAATCATGCCTTTGGTATCTTTACCATAGCTTCCTGCTTCAGAGCGAAAACAAGCAGTGTGGCAAGCAAACTTTAGAGGTAATTCCCTCGCGTCAACGATTTCATCACGGACGATATTGGTTACTGGCACTTCCGCTGTAGGGATTAAGTAGTAATTGTGATCGCCTCGAAGCTTAAACAGGTCTTCTTCGAACTTGGGCAGCTGGCCAGTTCCTAGCAATGAATCCTGATTCACAATGTAGGGTACGTTGATTTCCTGATAACCATGCTGTTCGGTGTGCAGGTCCAGCATGAATTGTTCCAGCGCTCTGTGCAGTTTGGCGACAGCACCTTGCATCACCACAAATCTTGACCCGGTTAACTTACTGGCCGTAGCGAAATCGAGCCCATTGATCTGCTCACCTAATTCAGTGTGGGCTTTTACCGTAAAATCGAACTTTGGTACGTTACCCCAGGTTAGCACTTCCTGGTTGGCTGTCCCATCATCGCCTTCCGGAACATCTGCATGAGGTGCATTGGGAACTCCCATCAGATAAGAGTTGAATTCGCTCTGCAGCGCATTCAATTGTTCTTTCCTGGTTTCCAGTTCCTGCTTCATGTTTTCCATGGAGCTGAGAATCTCCGAGATGTCCTCCCCTGCCGCTTTTGCCTTACCTATTTCCTTGGAACGGGAATTTCGTTCGTTCTGAAGCGCTTCCGTTTCCAATTGCAAGGCTTTGCGCTGGCTATCCAGTTCAGCAAGCAAAGCGGTATCGAGGTCGAATTTCTTCTTTTTAAGGAGGCTGGCGATGCGCTCGGGTTCGGAGCGAATCCATTTGGGGTCTAACATGTTCTGGTCCTGCTAACGTCAGAAAACGGCTTTGGCGAGCAAAATGCCGATGTAGGCAGCGAATAGGCAGACCACCACGCTGCTAAGAATGTAGAAAAGTGCGGTATTGTAGTTGCCTTCCTGGAACAACAAAAGTGCGTCCAGTGAGAAAGTTGAGAATGTAGTCATGGCGCCTAGAAACCCTACTATCAGGAGCGGACGCAGTGTTTCTGCCATTGGCAGGCGTTCGCTAAACAGTATGAACAATAAGCCAATAAGAAAACTACCGAGTGCGTTTACCGTGAAAGTTCCCAGGGGGAACTCGGAAGAATTAATGCTTTGCACACTGGTGCTGAGCCAGTAACGGGATACCGCGCCCAACGCTCCACCAATGGCTACAGCAATATAGGTCATCATGAGATTTTTTGCTTTTTCAACTGCGGTCTTTAGACGCCAGTACTATTATCGATAATTTCGATATCTGCTGGCGGGCTGAAACTGAACAATTCATCTTCAATATCGATGTTCTGCTCGACAGATTTAAATTCCCAAACAGTTTGTTGTCCATTCTTGTTTGCGATATGGATGGACTGGATCGCAGCATCTGAGAAACTTAAGGTGATGCTGTCATAGATACTTTCCATAGCGATTGGAGTAAGCCGAAACTGTTGGAAAGATTCTTCATCAGAGTCCAATTGCTGCACAGCATACTCAGTCTTGAGCTGCGCGGTGTCACCGCTCAATAGCTGTGCTGCCAATTCCGAATCTTCACTATTCCAGTCTTCAATCACGAGTTGCTCCAGATCGGGTTGGTAGTTCCAGAGTTTGCTACCGTCGGTGACAACCAGTTCCGGGAACGGTTCGATTGTTTCCCAATAGAATCCACTGGGGCGTTTTAATGCCATGCGGATCTCACTTTCTTCCAGGACACCGCCATCTGATTCCACAATGAGTTGCAGAACATCTGCCTGCAGAGTTTCGAATCTCTGCAACAAGGTATCCAACTCCACCTGCGATTCGCTTTGCGCAATTACCGCGATTGGAAGCAAGAAACTGGCAGCGGCCAGAGTAGTAAAAAGTCTCTGGAGAGAAGTCATAGCGAGAATGAGCTAGTCGCGAGGTGGTGGTGGAGCAATAACTTCACGGGAGCCATTGCTGTTCATTTCTGATACTACCCCAGCGGCTTCCATGGATTCAATCATGCGGGCGGCGCGATTGTAGCCAATGCGTAGCTTGCGCTGCACGGCAGAGATAGACGCTTTACGGGATTCAGTGACAAACCGAACTGCTTCGTCATAAAGAGCGTCACTTTCTTCGTCACCTTCTCCCGCCCCGCCACTGAGCATGTCGGCGTCATCGGCGCTGCGAGTAACTGCATCGATGTAAACCGGCTCGCCCCGACGCTTCCAGTCAGCGACGACACGATGGACTTCCTCATCGCTGACAAAGGCACCGTGCACCCGGGTTGGTACACCTCCACCAGGTGGCAGGAACAACATGTCACCATGACCCAGCAACTGCTCTGCACCACCCTCTCCCAAAATTGTGCGTGAATCCACTTTTGACTGCACCATGAAGGAAAGACGAGTTGGAACATTTGCCTTGATCAGACCGGTGAGCACATCCACCGATGGACGTTGAGTGGCGAGTATCAGGTGAATTCCTGCGGCACGTGCTTTCTGTGCGATGCGAGCGATCAGTTCTTCGACTTTCTTGCCGACCACCATCATCATGTCAGCCAGTTCATCGACGATGACCACGATGCAGGGCAATGCATCCAATTCCGACGCCGACTGCTCCTCCTCCAGTAACATGGGATCAGGCTTCCAGGTGGGATCGACAATGGGTTTACCTGCTTTCTTGGCATCCACTACCTTCTTGTTAAACCCTGCCAGGTTTCTAACTCCCAGGGCTGACATCAGTTTGTAACGCCGTTCCATTTCGCCAACGCACCAACGCAAACCATTGGCAGCGTCCTTCATGTCAGTGATGACTGGCGTGAGCAAATGAGGTATGCCGTCATAAACAGAGAGTTCCAGCATCTTTGGATCGATCATGATCAGCCGCACATGCTCTGGCGTGGATTTGAACAGCAGACTGAGAATCATGGCATTGATGCCAACTGACTTACCGGAACCGGTAGTACCAGCGACCAGTAAGTGCGGCATCTTCGCCAGGTCCACGATGACAGGTTTACCGACTATATCGTGGCCCAGCGCCATACTGAGTGCAGAGCCGGCACGATCGAACTCTGCCGATGACAACACCTGACTGAGCTGAATGATTTCCCGCTTTTCGTTGGGGATTTCGATGCCTATAACTGTTTTACCAGGGATCACTTCAACAACACGTACCGACACCACTGCCAGTGAGCGTGCCAGGTCTTTGGCCAGATTGGTGATGCGGCTTACTTTTACTCCAGGTGCTGGCTGTACCTCGAAGCGGGTGATTACCGGTCCAGGATTGACTGCAGTGACTTCAATCTCGATTCCAAAGTCTTTAAGTTTCAGCTCCAGCAGCTTGGACATCGCTTCCAGTGATTCTTTAGAAAACCCGGCTTCATTGGTCTCGACCCAGGCATCCAATAACCCAATTGCAGGCAATTCCTTCACCGAGGTTGCTTCAAACAGGGTTCCCTGCCGCTCTTTCTCAACCCGTTTGCTCTTCACCACCTTTTTGGGAGCCGGGGCCTTGATAGTGGGTGGCGTGCGTTTCTTCTCTTTGGCGATATGCACATCCAGCACCTTCTTGCGAGTCTCCAGACGCTCGCGGGTTGCGATCTCCTGTTTCTTCTCCTCTATCCATTTCTGGGTTTTGGTCTTGATTAGGGAGATCAGTTGCAGAGTCGCTGAACCCAGCCTGTCCACCACATCCAGCCAGGAAATGGCGGCATTGATAGTCAAACCGAACAGAAAGATAGCCAGTAAAAGTAAAGTGCTTCCTAAGCTTGCCAGCATGGGTACAGTGATATCTACGACGATTGAACCCAATACACCACCGGCGATGTAAGGTGCCCCTTCAGGGATTTCGAAGTGCAAAGTGGCCAAACCGCAGGCGGCCAGCATCAGCAGCACAAAGCCACCAGCCTTGATCCCAAACAAGGGCCAGGAGAATTCAGCTTCTAATTCGGTCTCGCGGAATGAGGTATAGACCTTGAAAGCCAGCATGGCCGGGAAGGCATAGGCCAGGTAGCCAAACAGGTGCAACAGGATGTCTGCCAGCCAGGCGCCATAAACGCCAACCGAGTTGCTTACTTCGGCGCCAGAACCGGTAGTGGTATAGCCGGGGTCAGAGGGCGAATAGCTGACCAAAGCAATCAATAGGAACAATGCCAGCAGAAAATAGACGATCAAACTGCCCTCGCGCACCAGACGCTGCACGACGGAATTCACTTCTGCTTTTGGGTCGGGTTTGTTTGCCACAGCGTTTTTCAATTTATTTCAGAGACCTGCGAATAGTTTATACAAGTGTTTCTAGGAAAGTCACCGATAGAATCCGAGTTTTGTTCAGAATCGTGAATAGGCGCAGATACAGGTTGTTAGCGAAGCTTGTATTCATCCTTAAGTTATCGGGCAATAAGGCCCGAGTATTAAGCAATACCTGAGCTTCGATTGATAAGTTGTTATCGGCTGAAAGTACAAATTTACCCTGCCGGTCTTTAAAATCTCGTCTTCGCCTTCACATACTGACCAGGCGCTGCAGTCGCATTCTTAGCAAGGAAACCTCTATGTCGGAAGTACAGCATCACAAACTCATTATTTTAGGCTCAGGACCCGCCGGTTATACCGCTGCGGTCTATGCGGCAAGAGCCAATCTGGATCCGGTGGTCATTACCGGGCTGGTGCAAGGCGGCCAGCTAACCACCACTACCGATGTGGACAACTGGCCCGGCGATGTCGAAGGTCTGCAGGGTCCTGATTTGATGGAGCGTATGAAAAGCCATGCTGAACGCTTTGATACCTCGGTCATTTTTGATCACATCAATGAAGTGGATTTAAGCGAACGGCCCTTCCGCTTAGAGGGAGATTCCGCTAAATACAGCTGCGATGCTCTGATTATTGCCACCGGAGCTTCCGCTCAATACCTGGGATTGGAATCGGAAACTGCCTTTATGGGGAAAGGTGTTAGTGCCTGTGCTACCTGTGATGGATTCTTTTATCGCAACAAACCCGTAGCCGTTATCGGAGGCGGCAACACAGCTGTGGAAGAAGCACTTTATCTGTCCAATATCTGCTCTCACGTGACCCTGGTCCACAGACGGGACGCTCTGCGTGCAGAAAAGATTTTGCAAAAGAAACTGTTTGAACGAGTCGATGAAGGCAAAGTCACTATTGCCTGGGACCATGTGCTAGATGAAGTGCTGGGCGATGATATGGGCGTCACCGGGGTCAATATCAAACACACGCAGACCGATGAGCTCAAAAAGCTGGACGTGGATGGCGTCTTTATTGCCATCGGCCATGTACCAAACTCTGAGATCTTCCAGGGACAACTGGAAATGAAGAATGGCTATGTCACTATCAACAGCGGCATCTCGGGTAATGCCACCGAAACCAGCGTACCCGGGGTTTTCGCGGCAGGAGACATCGCTGATCAGGTGTATCGCCAGGCTGTCACCAGTGCCGGTTTTGGTTGCATGGCCGCGCTGGATGCGGAGAAATTCCTCGATTCCTGAGAGCACTTGTAGCGCCTCATGCCTGTTCCCTGGCTAGAAGCAAGTCCGGTCCAGTTTCCGCCTCTGGACACCGCTCTGGAAGAACCAAACGGTCTATTGGCGGCGGGCGCTGCACTCAGTCCCCAGTGGCTGCTTGCTGCCTATCGGAGTGGTATTTTTCCCTGGTATGAAGAAGGTCAATCAGTTCTCTGGTGGTCACCTGACCCAAGACTGGTGCTGTTTCCCGACCGCTTGAGAATTTCCAAAAGTCTTAGAAAATTTATCAGGAAACATCCCTATACCATTTACATAAATAGAGATTTTTCTTCTGTGGTCGAACAATGCGGGGCCGAGCGCTCGGGCGCATCGGGGACCTGGATTACGGCAGATATGCAGGCTGCCTACTGCCAGCTCAACCAATTGGGGCATGCCCATTCGGTGGAAGTTTGGCGCGATGATGATCTTGTGGGTGGACTCTATGGTATCGCCATGGGTAAAGTATTCTTCGGCGAATCCATGTTCAGTAAAGAGGCAAATACCTCCAAACTGGCATTGGTTGCGCTGATTTCCCAGCTCACTATCTGGGACTTTCAGCTTATCGACTGCCAGGTTACCAGTGACCACCTGCTCAGCCTCGGCGCCGAGGAAATACCCCGGTCACAGTTCACTGAGATACTGGCCGCAGCTGCCACAGAGAATACGAAACACAGTTGGCCTAAAGCCGAAGATATAACAGCGATTGTAAACAGTAGGGAATGAAGTCAAATACCAAAACAATCAGCTCAGTGCGCCTGTTTCGCACCTCACCCCATCCTTGCAGCTATAAATCCAGTGAACAGGCTGCCACAGTATTTGTCGATCCCGACCTGGTCATTGATAAGACACTGAACAGCAAGCTCAGCGAACTGGGCTATCGGCGCAGTGGTGCCCACCTGTACCGACCGGACTGTGATTTTTGTCAGGCCTGTATTTCCTGCCGGGTGCCGGTGGAGAAATTTCAGTTCAGTCGTTCGCAACGACGGGTGCTGAAACGCAATAGATCTCTGACCGTGGTTGAGCAGTTTGATCTAACCTCTGATCATGCCTACGATTTGTACAAGAAGTACATCAATAGTCGGCACGCCGATGGTGATATGTATCCAGCCACACTGGAGCAGTTTGAAGCATTCATTAAAACCAAAACCGTGGATACCCGTTTCTATCTATTCTATGAATCTGAACGTCTGTTGGCCGTGAGTGTCATTGACGAATTGGAACAGGGTCTATCAGCGGTTTATACCTTCTTCGATCCCGATGCTGCGGATCGTTCCTTGGGCAAATATGCCATTCTTTGGCAGATCGAGCGCTGCCAGGAGCTGGGCCTGCCCTACTTGTTCCTGGGCTACTGGATCAAAGGCTGCGCCAAGATGCAGTACAAGAGCAACTTCCGCCCCCTTGAGATGCTGCTGGACGGCCGCTGGGTGCTGGTGAAATAGATTTAGCTCCGGCTTTGCGTCACACCCTAAAATCCGGCACAATGCGCCGCTGTTAACACCTCTGGAGGGCCGATGGCTAAAGAAGATCAGATCGAAATGGAAGGCGAAGTAGTCGATACCCTTCCCAATACCATGTTTCGCGTGAAGCTTGAGAATGGGCATATTGTCACTGCGCATATCTCCGGCAAGATGCGCAAAAATTACATCAGAATCCTCACCGGCGACCAGGTCCGGGTCGAACTCACGCCCTATGATTTGACCAAGGGTCGAATCACCTACCGCGCCAGGTAAAGCACTTACCTACCAACTCATCGAATTACAGGCACAGCGACAGCAGCGCTTGTAGTGCGCTGCTGTTTGTCCGCTAAGGAATGTTTTAGGTGTTTAGAGAAAGGCTGCTAGCTTTTTGCCTGGGTAAGTTCTTTCTCTGACTGCCTCTTCTTGCCTTTGATTTCGATCTCTATGTCGTCACCTGCTGTGACATAGACATCACCACCGTCTGACAATTCACCGAACAATATGTCTTCGGCCAGGGATTTCTTCAGTTTCTCCTGAATTAATCTGGCCATCGGTCGAGCTCCCATGGATTCGCTGTAACCATTATCAACGAACCAATCGACGGCCGAACTATCCACATGCAACAAGACGTTCTTCTCGTCCAGTTGTACCTGCAAATTCACCAGGAACTTATCAACCACCGTGCGAATGGTTTCATGAGAAAGGCTGCCAAACTGAATAATGCCATCCAAACGATTTCTGAATTCGGGAGTAAAGGCTTTCTTGATGATTTCCATACCATCGGTGCTATGGTCTTGTTCAGTAAAACCAATAGATGCCCGCGACATTTCCTGTGCACCGGCATTGGTAGTCATAACCAGTATTACATTGCGAAAGTCCGCCTTGCGACCATTGTTGTCGGTCAATGTGCCGTGATCCATCACTTGCAATAGCAGATTGAACACATCAGGGTGAGCCTTCTCAATCTCATCCAGCAACAACACACAGTGAGGATTCTTGGTTATCGCTTCAGTGAGCAGACCACCCTGGTCGAAGCCAACATAGCCTGGCGGCGCACCGATAAGTCTGGAGACTGTATGTCGTTCCATGTATTCAGACATATCGAATCGCACTAACTCGATACCCATAATCTTGGCGAGTTGTCGGCTGACCTCTGTCTTACCAACCCCGGTTGGACCAGCAAACAGGAATGAGCCTATGGGTTTTTCGCCTTCATTTAATCCAGCTCGGGACAACTTGATTGCGGTGGACAGGGAGTCGATAGCTTCATCCTGACCAAACACAACCATCTTCAAATTGGTTTCTAGATTCTTCAGTGCATCGATATCAGAATTCGATACGTGCTTCGGCGGAATCTTGGCGATGGCCGCGACTACCTTTTCCATGTCAGTTACGTTGATGATCTTCTTGCGCTTGCTTACCGGTTGTAAGCGCTGGAACGCCCCCGCCTCATCGATAACATCGATGGCTTTATCCGGCATGTAGCGATCGTTGATGTAGCGTCCGGCCAATTCAGAAGCCGCCTTTAAAGCCTTATCGCTATAACGTAGATCGTGATGTTCTTCAAAACGAGACTTCAGACCTTTCAGGATTCGATAGGTGGTATCGATATCGGGCTCGTCCACATCGATCTTCTGGAATCGTCGAGACAGGGCCCGGTCTTTTTCAAAAATACCTCGATACTCTTGATAAGTGGTTGAACCGATACATCGCAATTGCCCGGAAGTTAACACAGGCTTCAGCAAATTCGAGGCATCCATAACACCACCGGAAGCAGCACCAGCACCGATAATGGTATGTATCTCATCGATGAAAAGAACGGCGTGTTCGTTCTTCTTCAATTCAGCAAGCAATGCCTTAAAACGTTTTTCGAAATCACCACGGTACTTGGTGCCGGCCAGCAGGGCTCCCAGATCCAGCGAATAAATCACGCTTTCGGACAGCACCTCTGGAACATCACCTTCGACGATTAGCTTTGCCAGTCCTTCTGCAACGGCAGTCTTACCTACTCCCGATTCGCCGACCAGTAATGGGTTGTTCTTGCGTCGGCGAGAAAGGATCTGCACGACGCGGGTCACTTCATCCTCACGCCCAATCAAGGGGTCAATTCGCCCACTTTCTGCCTCTACATTTAGATTGGTGGCAAAACTGTCGAGCGGATTACCTGATGTTTCAGTAACACCCTCCTCGTCCTGTTGTTCCGGTGAAGTTTCATTGTCACCAGCATGGCCAGGAATTTTTGAGATGCCGTGAGTGATGTAATTGACAACGTCGATGCGCGCAATGTCCTGTTGCTTAAGGAAGTAAACAGCCTGGCTCTCCTGCTCGCTAAAAATGGCGACCAGTACATTGGCGCCAGTGACTTCACGTTTACCCGAAGACTGCACATGAAATACAGCCCGTTGCAGAACTCGTTGGAAGCCCAGGGTTGGTTGGGTTTCCCGTGTGCTTTCAGTTTCTGGAATCAGGGGGGTCGTGGCATCGACAAAATCAATTAATTCTCCACGCAAACGACCGAGATCGCAGTCGCATGCCAGGAGTACATTGGACGCTACTTCATTGTCCAGAAGCGCTAACAAAAGGTGTTCAACGGTCATGAATTCATGACGCTTTTTGCGCGCACCTTTAAATGCGTAGTTTAGGGTTGCTTCTAAATCTTTGCTTAACATAGGAGTTATTGGTCCTGATATCGGTAGTCTTACTATCTATCAACTTCGACCGAACAAAGTAGTGGCTGTTCACATTCTCGAGAATAATCGTTTACCTGAGCTGCTTTGGTTTCGGCTACGTCTTTACTGTATACGCCGCAAACGCCTTTTCCCTCTGTGTGCACTTTCAGCATTATTTGCGTCGCTTTCTCAACATTCATATTGAAAAACGAGCGCAGTACATCAACAACAAAATCCATTGGGGTGTAATCGTCATTGATGAGTATGACCTTATAAAGCGGTGGTTGCTTTAGCTTGGGTTTTTCAGTGGTAGTGGCAAAACCAGTATCACCAACGCCTCCCTCATCGTCTTGAGAGTTGTTAGGATGCATTGGCAATTTGGTCATTTGTGTTTCTGGTAAATCTCTGCTTTTCATACTCATTACTACGTACAAACTGGGGAATTCAGTAGCACCAGGACGCAAATATTTTGCGTCAGATCACCGTGCTTGAAAAGGTCTTTGTGGATTAGTTTGCGACCAGCCCGAAATAGGCTTTCTTCCCGTAATCTGGGGCTAAACCGCCAAAATTCAAGCACCTGCGTTCAGATACTGGGAAATTGCCTCAGGGACTCGCTTTGACATTCAAATTGCTATGGTGTATAGCGTCTGATAGGTGGCTAGGAGTC
Source organism: Pseudomonadales bacterium (assembly GCA_028281635.1). Taxonomy (GTDB): domain Bacteria; phylum Pseudomonadota; class Gammaproteobacteria; order Pseudomonadales; family Pseudohongiellaceae; genus UBA9145. The sequence goes on from JANQJM010000173.1 coordinate 15,599, forward strand.
ACCCAGATAACACCCAAAAGAACTAAAACAAATAATAACAAGCACGGAGTAAGAAATGAGTACCGGGCAAGTTAAATGGTTCAATAATGCTAAAGGATTCGGCTTTATTTTACCCGACGATGGTGGCGATGATCTGTTCGCCCACTATTCCGCGATTGGCATGGAAGGCTATAAGACCTTGAAGGCTGGACAACTGGTTTCCTTTGATACCGTTGAAGGTCCCAAAGGACTGCATGCAGCCAACATAAAGCCAATTTCTGGTTCAGCAGCTGCAGCTCAAGAGCAAGCCGAGACTCAGGCCGCCGAAACAGCAACTGAATCAATTGAAGCGACAACAGCCGCCGAGTAGTTGGCAAGCTGAAGGGCGGCGCCTTTCTCGGAGTAGGTTCTAA
>JANQJM010000229.1 GCA_028281635.1 Pseudomonadales bacterium
GGGTACAGGGCGCAGATTTCAACGTGCTTATCGAAGAAGCACGTCGCCGCCACGCTATAGGCTTCCCCGAGAAATCGAACCAGCGTATTCCGGTCTTGAATAACCCGGGAGACTTCCACTGGCGCATCGGTGGAGAAACCCACATGTGGAATCCCACAACTATTTTCAACCTGCAGGTAGCTGCACGTAATAATAGTCAGGAAGCGTATGCGGCGTTTGCCAAGCATTCCAACGATGATGCTACCCGTCGTTGTACCTTTCGCGGACTTCTTAAATTTCGCACCGACGAGCAACAGGCCATTTCCCTGGATGAGGTAGAACCTGCCAGCGAGATCGTCAAGCGATTCGCAACCGGGGCCATGAGTTTTGGTTCCATCTCTGCAGAAAGTCACGAGTCGCTGGCCATAGCCATGAATCGTCTCGGAGGTAAATCCAATACCGGCGAAGGGGGCGAAGACCCGGCGCGGTTCGACCCTTTGCCGAACGGTGATTCCAAGCGCTCGGCTATTAAGCAAGTCGCATCCGGTCGATTCGGTGTAACCACCTGGTACCTGACCAATGCAGACGAATTACAGATCAAGATATCTCAAGGTGCCAAGCCCGGTGAAGGCGGTGAACTCCCCGGACGCAAGGTAGATGAGACCATCGCCAGAATCCGTCATTCCACTCCGGGTGTGGGACTGATCAGCCCACCGCCTCACCACGACATCTATTCCATTGAAGATATCGCGCAGTTGATTCACGACCTCAAGAACGCCAACCGTGAAGCCCGCATCAGTGTAAAACTGGTATCTGAAATTGGCGTGGGAACGATTGCTGCGGGTGTGACCAAAGCCAAAACCGATCACCTGGTCATTGCTGGCCATGACGGGGGCACCGGTGCGTCGCCGCTGACTTCAATTAAACATGCTGGCCTGCCTTGGGAACTGGGTGTTGCTGAAACTCACCAAACGCTGGTAATGAATAATTTACGTTCACGGGTCGTATTACAAACAGATGGCCAGCTAAAGACTGGCAGGGACATTGCCATAGCTGCCTTGTTAGGAGCCGAAGAGTACGGATTTGCCACAGCACCGCTAATAACGCTGGGCTGTATCATGATGCGTAAATGTCACCTGAACACCTGTCCCGTTGGCATTGCGACACAGGACGAAGAATTACGTAAAAAATTTAAAGGCAAGCCAGAGCATGTAGTCAATTACCTGTTCATGGTCGCTGAGGAAATGCGCAGCATCATGGCTCAATTAGGTATTCGTACGGTCAACGAAATGATTGGCCGGGTTGATTTGTTGAATACCGATGATGCAATTGATCACTGGAAAGCCAAAGGCCTGGATCTCAGCGCGATGCTTGAGCCAGCTCAGGTAGTTTTCGAAGGCACGGAATTTTATAAGACTATCGACCAGGATCATGGTCTCGACAAGGCCCTGGATAATGAGCTGATTCGCCTTGCGCAACCGGCTCTTGAGAGTGGCGAAAAAGTCTTTATTGAGCATGAAGTCATCAACACCAATCGTGTCGTAGGCACGATGCTGTCCAATGAAGTAGCCAAACGATTCAAAGCCGACATGCTGCCCGAGGACACTATTAACATCAAACTGCATGGTTCTGCAGGCCAAAGCCTCGGCGCCTGGCTGGCCAAGGGAATCACTATCACCGTGGAAGGTGACGCCAACGACTATGTAGGCAAAGGTTTATCTGGGGGTAAGATCATTATCTACCCACCCAAGAACAGTAGTTTCAAAGCGGAAGAGAATATCATTGCCGGCAACGTCATTCTGTATGGTGCCACCGGAGGTGAAGCCTACATCCGCGGTATTGCAGCTGAACGTTTTGCAGTACGTAACAGTGGTGCCAGTGCTGTAGTGGAAGGGATTGGTGATCACGGTTGCGAATACATGACCGGCGGCCGAGTGGTAGTACTGGGCAAAACCGGTCGTAACTTTGGTGCCGGCATGAGCGGTGGCGTTGCCTATGTCTGGGATAAGGACGGTGATTTCCACAAGCAATGTAATATGGATTCTTTTGAACTGGAAGCACTCACTCTGGGTGAGGATATCCTCGAGCTGCAAACTCTGATCAAGAATCATCAACAGTACACCGATTCTCCAGTGGCCAGGGAAATCCTTGATAACTGGGAGCAATCCATCGGGCAGTTCATCAAAGTGATGCCAACGGATTACAAACGCGTGTTGGCCGAACTCGCTGCTCGTAGTGCTGCCTGATTTGATTGGAAGTGCAAGCGATTAGTAGTAATTAAGTAGTAGGATCATCGATGGGAAAGGTAACAGGATTTAAAGAATACCAGCGAGAAACTGAGCCATACCGCGATCCAGCGGAACGGCTTCTTGATTTCAAGGAAATCTATACCGAACATAAAGATGACCATCTGCAGATCCAGGGTGCCAGATGCATGGATTGTGGTGTGCCGTTCTGCCAGTCCGAAGATGGCTGTCCAGTGTACAACCTGATTCCGGAATGGAATGACCTTGTCTACAAAGGTCGTTGGAAAGACGCACTGGAACGACTCCATAAAACCAACAATTTCCCCGAATTTACCGGCCGAGTCTGCCCCGCACCATGTGAAGGTTCCTGTGTATTGGGCTACAACGAGCCGGCGGTAACCATCAAAAATATCGAATGCGCCATTGCCGATCGCGGATTCGACGAAGGCTGGGTGGTTGCCAATCCCCCTGCAACGCGATCTGGAAAAAAAGTCGCCATTGTGGGCTCCGGACCTGCTGGATTGGCGGCCGCTGCGCAGCTTAATCTTGCTGGCCACGAAGTGACTGTGTATGAGCGGGATGATCGAATCGGTGGTTTACTAATGTACGGAATTCCCAACATGAAGTTGGAGAAAGATGTCGTGGATCGCCGAGTCAAACTACTGGAAGAAGAAGGCGTCAAATTTGCGGTCAATGCTGATGTTGGCGGTAACGGTGAAAATGCTGTAGCTGTGGAAACACTTATGGCTGACAACGACGCTTTGTTACTTGCAACCGGTGCAACGACACCTCGCGATCTTAATATCGATGGCCGTGAGGGAGCCGGCATTCACTTCGCGATGGAATTCCTGCTGAAGAATACCAAGAGCCTGTTGGACTCTGGACTGGAAGACGGCAATTACATCTCGGCTAAAGACAAGAATGTCATTGTTATTGGGGGCGGTGATACCGGAACTGATTGTATTGGTACTTCCCTGCGGCATGGCTGCAAGTCTCTGGTTAATTTTGAGATCATGCCGCGGCCACCTGTAGCTCGCGAAGAAGACAATCCCTGGCCTTTGTGGCCCAAAATATATCGTGTCGATTACGGCCACGAAGAAGCCGCCTCACGTGATGGCGAAGACCCTCGCGTTTACTCCATTTCCGGTAAGGAATTTGTTCGTGGGGATAATGGGGAATTACTGGGCATCAATACGGTTGAAGTCGATAAAAACTTTAAAGAAATACCTGGCACGATACAGTTCTGGGAAGCCGATTTGATCCTGCTGTCAATGGGTTTTCTTGGTCCTGAGCACTACGTCAGCGAAAAACTCAGCCTCGAACTGGATCAACGTTCCAATTACAAGGCCGAGTATGGGGAGTTCCAGACATCCCACGCCAAAGTATTCGCAGCCGGCGATTGCCGCCGCGGCCAGTCCCTGGTGGTACGGGCTATCGATGAGGGCCGCCTGGTGGCGGAACAAATCGATGCGTTTCTTTCACAGGCCTAGTCGGCTGCCGTATAGTCAACCAGTTCAACCCGTACGTTCTCTTCCAGGTCAATCTCAAGGATTAGACCAACTCCTGGAATATAGAACTTGCTTTCCATGACATCGGGCTCCAGTGGTGTGTATTCCAATGTCTCAAGACAAGCGGCCTGGCATTCATAACCAGATTCAGTAGATTCGTCAGCTTCGAGACTCACAGTTTCACCAATATCTTCTGCTTCGCCAATCAAGTATTCCTGACGATAGACTTCGCCGACTGTGGGCAAACTCCAAAACAGGATGCCCCCCTTGGCACCGTCTTCTCCATGTTCCCACGAACCATCAATATCACTGAGTTCCCCATCTTCATAGTTACGTGACAGTTCTCCCAGGTACCAGACATTACCGTCTTCATCCTGGGCATACCAATCAAAGGTATCTTCAACAAGCTCACCGTCTTCTTCAACGACGTCCTGCACAACAACTGCTTCAATACCGTCAATCTCCCGCGTTTCATCCAACACAGTGACAGTAATGGTTTCGTCCTCACTCTCATAGACCCAGACATTCCCCGGTACCAACGGAAAATAGGGATTGGGATTGGCAGCAATGTCATCGAGATCGACAAAGGTTATGTCCCCAAGGTCAGGATCATAGGGATCTTCACCGAAAACAGCACACAGATTTTCGTGCGCTTCCTCCATGTCATCACATTCTTCCATGGCTTCAACACGTTCAGCTTCTGCTTTAGCAAAACACTCCTGTTGCTCATCCGCGTCTGCAGAATTGAAACATTTTGCCTGGGCTTCAAAAAAGTCATCCTGAATATCCAAACCACAGGCAAGAAACTGGGCATGGGTGGTGCGGGAACATGCGCCTACGCCATCTATAGTCGCAGGAGTGTCCACTTCTCTTTCGACGAGCGTCTCAAAGTCGATATAGAATACAGCCTCACTGGCCACCTTAGGGGCTACAAGATCCACCGCCAATGCTTGCGTTTCTCCTTCATCATCCTCGTATTCGGCGTAAGGAATTTCCAGGAAGAAATTATTCTCATCTTCAGTAACTTGAGGATAGTCCTGGGACTGTGCCGGTATGGCGAGCAAACAAAACAGGGCTAAAAAGCCTGATATATATACTTTCATGGTCTGACTCCTGAATCAGCTTGATGAATTCAGGATCAGTTTAGAGCCCTCAACTAACCGCAGGCTTACCGGTTCATTACCGATTGGTTAGAAAGTATCCTGTTAAAATTCGAATGCGAACCACAGGGCGATGCTGTCACCCTGGCTGAGGAAGATATCGTCATCTTCCTCGATAAATCCTTTCTTGTAATCATGCCTGAGATATTCTGCAGTGAAGCTAATATTGTTGGCCAAACGCCAGGTGAATGCGATACCGTAACTCTTATCCGGCGCATCAATTACTTCGTGGCTACGTTCATAGCGCAATGCCATTTCAAAGCTATTGTTTGGAAACCAGGCTGCCTCAATATTCCAGGATTCAGGCCTGTTCTCTTTGCGATCGAACTCCCTGAAACTGCTGGTGGCTCTCAAGATCTCGAGTGAAACGTCCCAATAGTCAGCTTCATACACAAGGTATGCATTCCATGCACCGACCCGCTCGATAAATTGATTATCGAAATCCTCGCGCAGGTACTCTTCATCTGATTCGGCCAGATTCGATTGGTAACCAGCACCCACATTCAGCCTGCCGTTGGCAAAGAAGGCATCGACTGCGATACCCCATCCAATGTCATCACTGGAATCATTGATCTGGCGAGTCTCACCATCGAAGATGAAAGCGGCAAACTCAACCTGATCACGCCAGTCATAATCCACCTGGATCAGGTCACGCCTTGTTTCGGCGAACTCAAGAACCGGGCCATTGATGAAGTGACTATAGTAAAGTCCAAACGGCGTATAGAAACGGCCGATGCTGAAACCCACCGGACCCAGATCACTGCCGATAATCAGTTCATCCATGATTGGCTCACGACTGTCTTCAGTGTATTCGAGAATAAGCTCGATCTCGGCAACCTCTCCGATCGTGATATCAAAGGCAGCCTGCACGGCCGGATCAGTGGAAAAGTCATGATGCTTGTTCAACACCGAATCGAATTCGGTGCCCTCT
>JANQJM010000255.1 GCA_028281635.1 Pseudomonadales bacterium
GACATGGTCGCATTGCCGGGAACGATAGAAAAGCTGCCCCATTATGGGCGTTATTCCTATGTCAGCTTCACTGGTGATGAGCCCACGATTGATATTCGCGGCGAGTGGGAGAGCGTCAATTCACCGCTGCAATGGAGCAAGCCTGATTTAACTGCCGCTGTGGCCTGGGACAGCCTGCCACCGACGCCTGCCATCGCTGAATTACCGCCGAAATACCTGCCCGAACAACTTGTTCGGCATGCCGATGTACTGACTGACCCCAGCATGGAAGGGCGTGGTGTGGGCACCGCCGGTGCCAATCGAGCTGCGCTTTATATTGCTGACCAGTTCCGTGCTGCAGGCTTGCAACCGGTTGGTGGATTCTACACCCAGCGTTGGCAGGAAGAACGAGAAGGGCTTGGGATGCTCACGTTAACCAATGTAGTGGGCATGATACCGGGCACCAACCCGGAATTGTCCGATAGCCCGGCCGTAATCGGAGCACACTACGACCATGTAGGTATCGATGCGGCCACAGGTGAAATGTATCCTGGTGCCGATGACAATGCATCAGGCATCTCGGTACTGATCGAAATTGCCAGCAAACTTTCAAGCTCCTACACACCAGAGCGGCCTCTCATATTTGTGGCATTCGATGGAGAGGAGTCAGGGCTTATCGGGTCGACCCGATTCGTAAATAATCCACCTGGCGCTTTTGCAGCAGAAAAGCTATTCGCTATGATTAATATTGATTCAGTCGGTCGATTGGAAGGTAGAGACCTTCAGGTATTTGGCAGCGATAGCGCCTATGAATGGCCTTTTGTTGCTCAGGGCATTGGATTTACTATTGGTGTGCGTTCTGTTTTTCCCGCGGAAACAATTGCCAGTGGCGACCACGTCAGTTTTCTAAACGCAGGCATCCCAGCCATCCATCTGTTTAGCGGCACGCATCTGGATTATCACCAGCCAAGCGATACGGCTGACAAACTGGATCTGGCCGGTATGTCCGATGTGGCCTTATGGGCAGAAGAGGCCGCCATGTTTGTAGGCAGCCGGGTCGATCCTCTCCGGGTAAATCTCGCCAATGCACAACCCATAGCCACCAGCGGCGCAACCACTGAACGTGAAGCAAGTCTGGGAACCGTGCCCGACTTTACTTACAGTGGAGCGGGTGTTCGTATTTCGGGAGTGACTCCCGGAGGAGCGGCTTCGGAGGCTGGCCTGCAGGCAAACGATGTCTTGCTGAGCTACGACGGTGAGGTCATCGACAGTTTGCAGAGCTACTCGAATCTTATTCGAGGTTCAGCTCCCGGGGATGTAGTGTCTCTCGACATTCAACGCGGCGCGGAAACCTTCTCAGTGCAAGTAACTCTGAAAGCGCGCTGAACTTCATTCTACTACCTTTTAAAACCCATAATCATGATAGTCAGAGAAGCTACAGCTGCGGACTTTGAAGCTATTTGGCCTATTTTTCACGAGATCGCTTTCGCCGGCGAAACCTATGGTTACCGTCGGGATATCAGTAAAGAAGAGGCAAGACTGTTATGGATGGAGAAGCCACGAAAGACTTACGTGGCGGAAGAAAGCGATGAGATTCTCGGAACCTACTACATTAAAACCAACCACGATGGGCCAGGTGCACATGTCTGCAATTGCGGCTACATGGTGTCTTCTGCTGCGCGTGGTAAAGGACTTGCAACCAGCATGTGTGAACATTCACAGACAGAAGCACTCAAGCTGGGCTATAAAGCAATGCAGTTTAATTTTGTAGCATCCAGCAATGCTGGGGCTGTGCGTCTGTGGAATAAGCTTGGTTTCGAAACCGTTGGCAAACTACCAAACGCCTTCGAACATCCCGGGCTGGGATTCGTGGATGCTCTGGTGATGTATAAGTGGCTGGAGAGTTAGAGGCCATTTATCTCAAGACGCCGAATAGCAATCCTGCTGTTAGAAACAACAATCCAAGGAATAACAGGCGCCGATTCTTGGCAGACTTGGGCGATGCCCAGTTGTAGATTTCCTCTTCGATGAACAGGCAATGTTGAGTCTTGCGTGCCACGGTTCCACTTCCTCTAGCTGCTAGTCACTAGTCTGCATTTAAACCCATGGAAATGGCCCTCACTGGGCCCAAAAAAGGCAAACTGCGGAGCAATTGTGGCGAATTCTGGCAAGTAAGCTCGCTGACTACCCAATTTGCCTGTCATGTAATTGCAATTAATTGTTGCTGACCAGGGTAGGTCTTCCCGTACTTCGTATATAGTGATGACACACCAAAAATAAGGGAAAGCTCTCGTAACAGAGCGAGAGGTGACCCAAACACACCCTGCACGCAGAGCTAGACTATGGCTGGATCTATGCTTCGCGGCCTGTTACTGAGCTTCAGCTGTTCTCTGTTTTTCCTGGCCACAGCCCAACAAATTCAGTATCCCCAGATGACCCGCATTGAAGGGGATGATGCCGATATCCAGCTTGATGGTTTTCTGGATGAACCGGTGTGGGAGCGTATTCCAGCCTTTGATGGCATGCGGGTGATCAATCCTGACACCCTGGCAGAAACTCCCTATCAGACTGACATCCGGGTCTTTTACACCGAACAGGGCATCTACATCGGTGCCAAGAACCATCAGCCTGAAGAAACACTGGTAGCACTCATGACACCGAGGGACACCCAACTAAACCGCGATGGTTTCGTGGTTGGGCTGGATGCTTCCGGCGAAGGTCTCTACGGGTTTTTTCTCCGCATCAATCTTGGAGATTCCATGACCGATGCCTCGTTGTTGCCAGAGCGGCAAATGAATATGCAGTGGGATGGTGCCTGGAATGCCCGAACTCAGGCGCTGGAGGATGGCTGGAGTGTGGAGTATTACATCCCCTGGTCCATGATGCCGTTGCCGCAGGTGGCAGAAACTCGCCGTATTGGCCTGTACTTTGAACGTCAAGTGGGCTCCATCGGGGGTGAAGCCTGGTCTAATCCTCCGCTGCCTAGAACTGTGAACGAGTTTCTGTCTGCATTCATGAAGTTTGAGTTGCGAGACATTGAACCGAGGCGACAGCTGACCTACTACCCGTTCATTTCCAACGTGTTTGATGCAATCAGACATGACAATGATCCCAGAGTCGGCACAGACATCTATTGGCGCCCAACAACCAGTACTTTGCTGTCTGCCACATTGAATCCTGACTTTGGCACAGTAGAAGCCGACGATGTCATTGTGAATCTCACCGCGTTCGAACAGTTTTTCCCTGAGCGTCGCGTTTTTTTCCAGGAAGGACAGGATATCTTCAACAATACGTCCCCGCGCACCCGCGGAGGCCGCGGTCCCGGTGGTCCTATTCAAGTGCTTAATACACGTCGTATTGGCGGTGCGGCAGAATTTGATGTGCCGGATGGTGTTGATGTGGTTCCTACTGACCTTAGCCAACCAACAGACCTCTATGGCGCAGCGAAGTTTGCCGGCCAGGTGGGCGATCTTCGCTTTGGCACTCTCCTGGCATCGGAACAGGATTCCGAAATCGAAGGCACTCTGGAGGATGGCACGCCGATTGGAATTCAGGCCACCGGCCGCGATTTCTTTGTCGGTAGATTATTGTATGAAAACACAAGCGGCGGTGGTCGACGACAGATCGGCTGGATGGGCACCATGCTTGATCACCCGCAAGAGGATGCAATGGTCAATGCCCTGGATCTGCATTACTTCTCTGCCGACAATCGCATCGTAGTCGATACCCAGTTTCTGCACAGTGATAATCATGGCGTAACCGGCCAGGGTTTCACCGGAGATTTCAATTACCGACCTCGAAGAGGTGTCCAGCATACCTTAAGTGCGACCTATTTCGATGACAAATTCGATATGAATGAAATGGGATTCCTGACCCGTAACGATCAGGCGAATCTCAACTACAGTTTTAATCTTACCGAATCCGATATCCCAGGCATCAGATTTCGATCAACCCGAATCTTTACTTCCAACGAATGGAACACCGATGGCCATCCCGTGCGTATGGGTCTGTTTTTCAATCGCGATTACCAGTTCAACAATTTCGACAATGTGAACTTCAGTGTTCAGTATTTCCCCCGCCGCATCGATGACCGCCTGGGACGGGGCACCGGCGACTGGGTTGTGCCAGATCGATTCGGATTTCGAGCAGGCTACCAGTCCAATGTATCAGAACCCTTTGCCTGGAATATCTCTATAGACGTCAGTCAGGATGATTTAGGGCCAATGGCAACAGAAGGCAGGGGGGGAGTTACTTTGCGTCCCAATGATCGATTTTCCGTCGATTTGCAATTGCGTTACGAAGACAGGGAAGCGTTACTTGTTCACCGTGGTGATGGAAACTACACAAGTTTCGAATCTCACTCCTGGTCGCCGAGGTTGGAAGTGAATTATTTCATTACCGCCCGCCAACGTCTGCGATTCACTACCCAGTGGACCGGACTGAAGGCATTCGAAGACATGTTTTATGTCGTTAACCCTGCGGTCAAAGAGCGCTTACATGCCGTGCCGAATCCGGATGACACACCGGATGATTTCATCATATCCCGCATGACCTTCCAGGCGCGCTATCGCTGGGAGATCGCACCACTGTCGGATTTGTTTGTTGTCTACACACGTGGCGCAAATTTGCCCCGCGATAGCTTCTTTACTTTCCAGGACTTGTTTGAACAGTCATGGAATGACCGAATTGTCGAGCAGGTGGCAATTAAGTTGCGCTATAGATTTGGTTCTTGATCGTCAGCAATCGCTGGCGCTTCACACATCCTGTTCTTCGCGGTATCCATAAGCTCAGCACGTTGCCGCATACATGCCACAATGCGTGTATTTCTGCGGCCCGGCTATCCCCGCGGGTGCAGCCATTTAGCTGATGTACTGCCCCGAAATTCGCTGTAAACTGGCTGTCATAGTCACCCAGCAAGATAGCCAGGTTTCCCTGTGAAGTAGATGAATCCGGACGGTATCGAATCATGCACAAAT
>JANQJM010000248.1 GCA_028281635.1 Pseudomonadales bacterium
GCCTTAACGCCAATATCGATGCAGACCATCTGGTTGATGCGCAAGTGGTTCGCTTTGCTTCTTACGATGGCGTAGAGATACCCGGTGTTTTATATGTGCCCCACGGTGCCAGCGAAGAAAACAAAGCGCCCGCCCTGGTTTGGGTGCATGGTGGTCCTGGCGGTCAGACTCGTGCAACGTATAGCGGATTGATTCAGTACCTGGTCAATCATGGCTATGTAGTTTATGGCATCAATAACCGCGGCAGCTCCGGCTACGGTAAAACGTTTTATGCCATGGATAACCAAAAACACGGCGAAGCCGATTTGGGTGATGTGGTTGCCAGCAAGCAAATGCTTATCGACACCGGCGTAGTCGATCCTGACAAGGTGGGGATCATTGGAGGCAGTTATGGTGGTTATATGGTAGTAGCTGCACTTGCCTTCGAACCCGAAGTGTTCAATGTGGGTGTGGATATTTTTGGCGTCACCAATTGGGTTCGTACCCTGGAAAGCATTCCACCCTGGTGGACTGCACAAAAGGACGCACTTTACGACGAGATGGGTGATCCCGCAACAGATCGTGAACGATTGGAACGCATCTCGCCGCTATTCCATGCCGAAAACATCGTGAAGCCTATGATTGTATTACAAGGAGCCAATGATCCACGGGTCCTGCAAGTTGAATCCGATGAGATGGTGGCTGCAGTCAGAAGAAACGATGTGCATGTCGACTACATAGTGTTTCCTGATGAGGGGCATGGATTCAGGAATCGGGACAACGAGATACAGGGGTATCGTTCAATACGGGAATTTTTAGACAGGTATTTGTAAATGTTGAGCATGGGCCAGAGCGAACTTAACATTCGTTATTTAGCTCTGGCCCGGGCTGGTTGTTTCTAGTCTTCTGGTGATTCTTAGTCTTCGTCGTCATCATTCCCTTTGTTCCCTCGTTTGTTGAAGCGTTCGTCTTGGCGCGCGCTCGCTTCTCCGCTATGCATTTCTGCACACGCTCGTTACGCTGGCCGGGCTCAGTCTGAACTTCGCCTTCCTGTGCTAATGCCGTGCCGTGCAGGAAAATTACTATCAATAGGTCCGGGCTTGCTAGTGAACTCCTAGTCATGAATTTTTCCTTGTGGAGTTTAAGTCAGAACGACGCGGCTCCAGCACGAAATATGGCTGGTTGGATTTCCAAATTCAAAGGGGGAGTATCATAGGGATATACATGAATATAGATAAGGTCAGGGCTTAGGCAATGTGTTGTGCCTCTTGTTAGCATTTGAAACGTTTTCCAATATTTTTTACTCGATTTTTGGTGGCAGTTCTTTTTACTGACTATATTGAAACTAAGCGAAATATCGCAATATCAGGATTTCCACAGGGAATTCGATTCGCAAACGCTTCGCGCTGGATTGATCACTGTTTGTGCAAGGTCGTGGTCGCGTTGAAGTTCGACTAAACTGACAAGATAGGGATGTATATTTATGAGGGAACTTTCACTGGAAGAAACTGAGCAAGTTATAGGCGGGGGCAATCTGGAAGCCGCAATCGGGGGCACAATCGGTGCAATCGGAGGTCAAATCTATGGCGCCTCTATTGGAGGCTATATTGGTGGAGCCATAGGGGCGGTTGCAGGACCGGCCGGAATGTTTGTTGGCGCTTCAGTGGGTAGTGCAATAGGCCGTCATCATGGTGGAGCTGTAGGTGGTGGATTCGGTGGATATCTCGGTGCCGAAAGTTAAATTCAGCCCTAGAAGCTCTAAGGAGGGTTCTTGATTACGCCTTCATTCATTAATTCCCGAATTCTCCACATTTGGATACCTGCCTATCTAATAATGATGGCACACGGTATTTCTATGATGGCGTTTGAAGAGATTATTGAAGTTTTCGTATTGTACCCAGTGCTCGCGGGTTTACCGTTAGCGCTGTTTAACTTTATGCAAAAGCACGAAGATGAGCAGTTGCTTGAGAGAATTGGGATGCCCATTACTCAAGGTACGGTAGTGGCAGTTATATCAGTGATATTACTTCCACTATCGTTCGTGCTTGCTGGCATGGTGTATGCGCAGCTGGAAAGAAGCTATGAGAATGTTTCCTGGGTCGCCATTGTGTTTGGAATGTTGATTTTGAATGAGGCAGGCAAAAAGATAAAAAATAGTCTTTATCAGAAGGGATCAGAGTAAAAATGACCTGGGGTACTTTTACTCTGACCTCGATAGCGATTGCTGCTCTTATTACCTGGCTGGCCATGAGCCGCTGGTTGCAGTCCTTTGCTTACGTTGATGGATTCAATTCAATGCCAATACTGGTTTCTATCTTTCTTGTATTGGCAGTCGCCGTTACAACTGTCGCGCTAAACGGTCAGGTCTAACCCGGTCGACGCGCTAAGGTCCGAGTAAGGGCTCGTCAGTATGGCTCGGTGCGGGACCACCGGGCGATAAATGCAGATTTCCTGTAGGAAATATCCTAAACTTAGGCAGATAAGAAGTTCAATACCGCTATTAGTCTACAATGCGTTCATCATCAGCTTTCGTTAGTTTCATGGGAGCCCGCAAAGGAGCGACCGGCTCGCGAGATGACCTTAAATCCAGCCCGCCTGCTTCCAAAGCCTGGGTCAGGCCAACTTTAATTGATGATGTAGTTGCACGGCTGAAAACCCAGTAGCCAGAACATACCCGCCTCGATTTAGCCGCCGTCCTTCACAACTACCTGTTCGATACCAAGAACGAACGTTATCGCGTCGTATGGCCCAAAACATGATAACAGCGGCCGGTGTGTCATTCATTCAGGGCAAAGGTGGTACTTCGGAATTAGTGCTGCACCTGCGTGATAAGAAAATGCTGTATTTTTCAAAAGCGCCATTTATTCCGAGTAGCCGCATGCGGTGCGTACCTGGGCACAGGGGAAAAGTCTGATTCGCTCCCGAATTACTGAATCTGTACACTAAGAGGGCTATGTGTCGTTCAAGCCCCTTATTACTGCTTTGCCTGTCACTGCTCGCGCCATCGGTCCAAGGCCAGTCGCGATTATTTCCAGCACTTGAGCCGGGTGTCTCGCAAAATCTGGCAGAACAACGAAAAGCTGTGCTCAGTGCGATCGACTATCAGCTCGAGTTGACTCTGCCACCGGAGCAGACAGAGCCAATCCGCGGGTCCAACACCATTTCCTTCGAGCTGACGGATACAAGCCAGCCATTAGTGCTGGATTTTCGTGAAAGCGCAGATAAGATTTCATCGGTACAGGTTAACGGACGAGACTCTAACTATGAGTTTGCTGTAGAGCATCTCATTATTCCGCAGGCTGAACTGGTTGCTGGTTCAAACCGTGTCTCCATTGAGTTCATCGCTGGGGATACCTCACTAAACCGTAATCCTGGGTTTCTCTATACACTGTTTGTGCCTGATCGGGCACGCACCGCGTTTCCCTTATTCGATCAGCCCAATCTAAAGGCGACTTACGATCTCGCGTTATCCGTACCTGCAAACTGGGATGCCATTTCCAATGCTCCCCTGGCGGATAGTGTTGTTCAGGGTGAACGCAAACTGCTGCGCTTCGAAAGATCAGATGCCATCAGCTCTTACCTGTTTTCGTTCGTGGCAGGAGAATTCCAGCGCATTACCCGAGAGGTGAACGGTCGACCCATGAGCATGCTGCATCGAGAAAGCGATGCAGACAAAGTGGCACGTAATGTCGATGCAATCTTCGAATTGCATGGCGCAGCATTGTTATGGCTGGAAGACTACACCGCCATCGACTACCCCTTCCAGAAATTCGATTTTGCGTTAATCCCCAGTTTTCAATACGGCGGCATGGAACATGTCGGTGCTATCCAGTACCGTGCTGACAGCCTCTTTCTGGATGAGTCCCCAAGTCAAACTCAGTTGCTAGGGCGCGCCAGTTTGATTTCCCATGAGACGGCGCACATGTGGTTCGGGGACCTGGTGACTATGGATTGGTTTGATGATGTATGGACCAAGGAAGTCTTTGCCAACTTCATGGCGGCGAAGATGGTGAATCCCAGCTTCCCGGAAATAAACCATGATCTCAATTTCTTGATCCGTCACTATCCCAGCGCCTACGCAGTGGATAGAACCGAAGGCGCCAATGCCATTCGCCAGCCACTTCCCAATCTCAATGAGGCAGGCACCCTCTACGGTAATATCATCTATAACAAAGCGCCAATCATGATGCGGCAACTGGAACTGCTCACTGGGGAATTCGCGTTTCAGGAAGGCATGCAGGAATATCTCAGTGCCTTTTCTTTTTCCAACGCCACCTGGCCCGATCTGATTGCGATACTGGATACCAAGACTGAAACCGATCTCATGGCCTGGAGTGAAGTCTGGGTAAACACAGCAGGGCGCCCCCACTTCAATGCGTTTTCTCTCTCGACGGCACCGAGTCTGAGACAGGATGATCCAACTGGACAGAACCGCGTCTGGCCGCAAAGTTTTTCGGTGGCTACTAATGAGGGGCAGGATTGGTTGGCAGTCACTGTGTATAGCCGCGAGGGAGAGACTGAACTTGGAACCGGCAGCAGCCGCAATCCGCTGTTTAATGCAGACGGCTATGGCTACGGGCTGTTTCCAGTAGACTCCAACATCCTGGCTGATTGGGAAAACCTCAACGAAGTGCAGAAAGGCAGCCTGCTTGTCTCCCTCTACGAAAATCTGCTGGAAGGGCAGTCGGTACAAAGCGAGGATTACTTACGAGAGTTGATTGGCATTCTTGAAAAGGAAGATAACCAACTGCTGATAAACCTGGTCCTGCGACAACTGGATTTCGTCTACTGGTCTCTGTTGTCAGAAGTGGATCGAACAATTTATGGCGAGGAACTTGAGAAGATGCTGTGGCAGTCGATGCTCAAGGTTGAAGACAGCGCCAGAAAGAAGATCTATTTTGATGCCTATCGAGACTTCGCTCTTTCCGTCGAAGCACTGGAGCGTCTGTCCCAGGTTTGGCAGCAGCAATTAGAAATCGAAGGCCTGACACTTTCAGAAAACGACTACATCGGGCTAGCCACAAATCTAGCCATTAAACTCCCACAACGCGCGGATGAAATCGTCACCGAGCAACTCGATAAGATAGAAAGCGCCGATCGCCGTCGCCGTTTCGAATGGATTAGTCCCGCACTCTCAGCGGAACAGCAAATCAGAGATGAGTTTTTCTATTCGCTGGCAGATGAGAGTAATCGGGAAATCGAATCCTGGGTGCTTGGCGCGCTCAATGCACTTCATCACCCGCTGCGGCGGGACGTCTCTGAAGCTTATCTTTTACCCAGCCTTGAACTGCTGCAAGAGATACAGGTTACCGGCGACATTTTCTTCCCAGCCCGTTGGTTAAGTGCAAGCCTTGCGAACTACAATTCAGCTACAGCGGCTGCGACGGTGCGTGATTTTCTGGCGGAGCGGCCTGATTACAACAGGCAGTTGAGGCTGAAGATCTTACAGGCGGCGGATGATTTGTTTAGGGCGGAGAGGCTGAGGAGAAGGCAGTAGCAAAAATCAAAGAAAATAAAAGGGGTCAGAGTACTTTGATCAGTAAACTCCTGCTCCAAAATCAAGCTACTCTGACCCCTTTGATTGGAATGATTTGCAGACTTTCGGACTATCTGATTGGCGAAACCTAATTTAAACTACGCAACCAACGTGATTACAAATCGATTTCACACAGCGACCTTTAAATCTTGTACAACCTGACACACCTCAAAAGCCTGGAGAGTGAAGCTATTCATATTATTCGTGAAGTGGTTTCGACTTTTGAGAATCCTTGTCTGTTCTACTCCATAGGCAAAGATTCCACTGTGCTGCTACACCTGGTCAGGAAGGCTTTCTATCCGGCACCGGTGCCCTTGCCTCTGCTACATATCGACACTACCTGGGAGTTTGCAGAGATGGGTGAGTTCCGTGATCGGCTGGCTGAAAAGCTTGGGCTGCGACTCATCGTTCACGTAAATGAGGATGCACTTGCCAAGGGTATCCATCCGATCGAGTCAGGGTCGGTGAAATACAACGATCATATGAAAACTATCGCATTGAAACAGGCGATAGAGCGGCACGGATTCGATGCAGGAATCGGTGGTGCGAGGAGAGATGAAGAGAAGTCTCGAGCCAAAGAGCGCGTGTTCTCGATTCGCAACAAACGCCATCACTGGGATCCGAAGAACCAGCGACCCGAGCTGTGGAATCTTTACAACGGCAAAATCGAGAAAGGAGAAAGTGTCAGGGTATTTCCCTTATCGAACTGGACCGAGTTGGACGTGTGGCAATACATACTCAAAGAAAGCATTGATCTGGTTCCCCTCTACCTGGCAAAGCCTCGACTCAGTTGGATCGACGATGAATACGGCTATATCTTTGCTCTCGATGACGAGCGCATGCTGCCCTACCTGTCAGAAACAGAAAAGGCATCCCTGGAGACACGCGCAATTCGCTTTCGCACACTTGGCTGCTACCCCCAGTCCGGTGCCGTGTTGAGCGATGCCACTACACTGCCGGAAGTCATTCAGGAGTTGTTGCTCTCACACAGCAGTGAGCGTCAGGGTAGGACGATTGATACCGACCAGGCAGGGTCTATGGAAAAGAAAAAGCTGGAAGGCTACTTTTAGGTCGGTAATCCCATTCATTTGAGTACTTTGATCAGGAAAACTCTGCTCCAAAATCAAGCTACTCTGACAGAGGTAGGGATTGGCAAAAATTGTTACCTTGCCAACCACCAAAGCAATCCAGTCAGCATCACGAACCAAAGTAGCAACAGCAGGCTTCGTTGCCGCCAGTTCACTTTGGCTTCCTGTGCAAGATAGTTACTTACGCTGGATTCCAGAGTCTCGGTGTCCAAATGTTCGGCATAAGCCTGACGCGCATCGGGGCTGTACACGAAGGCCAACGCCCAGCCGGTGGTGAAGGTCACGACAAACCCGATCACGTTCCACCACAACCAGGACACCGAGGGCACAAACAGCCAGAAGCACGCGTTCACGGCGATGCCCAGGAAAAGACCAAGGATTGCACCTGACCCATGGGTACGCGTGGTCAATAAGCCGAGGGCAAATACCGCCAGGATGGAGCCGTTGGCCATGGAGCCAATCTGGTTGATGGCTTCCAACACGGTGTCGGCGATATCACCGACGAAGAAAGCCATCACCAGGGTAACTACTCCCCACACGGCGGTGATGAGTCGGGAATACAGCAATTCCTGTTGGGCGCTCCAACCACTGCCGTGATAGCGCCGTACAAAATCTTCCATGGTGGTGGCACTGAGGGAATTAAGCACGGAATCAAGTGAGGACATGGCAGCCGCGAACAAAGCCACCATGGACAAGCCTACCAGGCCAATGGGCAGACTATTGATCATGTACAGTGGTACCGCCAGATTGTACTCGGGGCTATCGCCGTTGCGCGGCAGGCTGGAAAGAAAATCAGGATTCATCGTCGCGAAACTGGCGATGCCAACACCCACCAGGCAGTACAACAGTACCAGTGGAAAGCGCAACAAACCGTTGAGAAACAGCGCCTGATTGCTGGCATCGATGTTCTCAGTACTCAAGCTACGCTGCACCTGACTCTGATCACACCCGTAATAAGACATATAAAGGAAGAAACCGCCAAACAGCATTGGCCAGAACGCAAAGGTCTCGCCGTCACCCAGGCCATGAGCGGAAAAATTCAGGGTCTGCCTGCGTTCGGCTTCCAGGTTGTCCAACATGGTCATCAACCCACCGCTACTCTCCATCAGTTGCAGGAACAACAGCAGCAGCACCGTCACCAGGATAGTCAATTGCAGTACATCGCTGTAAATCACCCCGCGAATACCACCCAGCACATCATAGATTACGGTGAATGCACCCAACAGAATAACCGACCAAAAAAACCCCAGCCCGGTAATCAGATCGATGACGATGGCGATACTGTAGACAGTCACCGAAGTGGCAAAGGCACGAACGAAGAGAAACAGACCACTCAGACTCAGGCGCGTGGTCAGATCAAAACGCTGCTCCAGATAGCTATAGACAGAGACCAGCTTGAGATGACGAAACAGGGGCATCATGAACAGGATGAGGCCAACCATGGCCAGAGGTACCGCAAGTTCGTACTGCAACCACACCAATCCGCCTCCGGCTGCAAAGGCCACGAAGGCTGGTGCACCGAGAATACTGTTGGTGGAACATTGGGTGGCCATGATGGACAGGGCCACCGGCCAGGCGCCCACGCGTCGGCCGCCCACGTAGTAGTCTTCCCGACTCTCCTGGCTTCGGGACAACCACCAGGCGAAGCCAATCAGAAATAGCAGATAGGCGAGGATGACCAGCCAGTCGATTGTGGACAGGGATTGAGTCATGGGTGGCAAGAAATCTGGAAAGTAATTTGGCGTGCTCCGGCTATCACAGATGAGCCATGTTGGTGCGTGACGAACAGAGTCGCTTGCATCCTGGCTAATGCAACATTATGAGTTTTCACGGTGAGCATTACACAGCTCAGGGGTGAATACATCAACGCTGCCGTAAAAGGGGTCGAGTCACCGTCGTGTAACTCAATTGGGCCAGACTTCGGCTAGCAGGATTGCGCGCCACGGTGCATCGACTTATTCTGTGCTGAGCCGTAGCAGTGAAGATGTAGTCGAGGCACAATGTCCAGTTCCGCTCCTCTCCGTAAAACCAAGATAGTCGCCACCATTGGTCCAGCCTGTGACTCTGTTGAGATTCTGCAGCAGATGATTGACGCAGGACTCAGCGTGGTGCGACTCAACCTCTCCCACGGTAACTATGCTGAACATGGTCAGCGGGTACAGCGCATTCGTGAAGCGGCCCAGTTGGCTGATGCTCATGTGGCTATCATGGTAGACACCAAGGGTATCGAAATCCGCACCGGCACCCTGGCCGATGGACCTGTGCAACTGAACCCCGGGCAAAGCTTTTCCCTGTTCAGCAGGGAACATCCCGGCAACAGCGAAGGCGTCAGCATCAGTTACAGTAACCTGCCCACCGAGGTAAGTGCTGGAACTACTATCCTACTGGATGATGCAGCAATAGAGTTGCTGGTCACTGCAGTCAGTGCCGAAGTTATTAGCTGCGAAGTCGTTCACGGCGGAGTATTGGGAGAACGCAAGAGTGTGAATCTCCCCGATGTCCAACTCTCAATCAGCGCCCTGAGTCCGGAGTACCTGCACAATCTGCGGGCCGAAGTTGAGTTTGCAGTCAGTCATCAGGTGGACTACCTGGCCGCGTCTTTTGTGCAGTCCGGCGAGGAAGTGGAACACATTCGCGACTTGTTGAAGACGAGGGGGCGGGAGATTCCCATCATCGCCAAGATCGAAAACCGTGCTGGCGTGGCAAATCTGGAAGCGATCGTTTCCGCAGCCGATGGCATCATGGTGGCCCGTGGCGATTTGGGTGTGGAGTTACCGCTGGCGGAGATTCCCAGTACCCAGAAAAAACTGATTCGAAGCACGGTCAGCAACGGTAAGCCGGTAATCACTGCCACCCAGATGCTGGCAAGCATGGAAACCAATCCCAAACCGACTCGTGCAGAAGCCAGCGATGTAGCCAACGCCATCCTCGATGGTACATCGGCGGTAATGTTGTCGGGCGAGACTGCGGTCGGCAAATACCCGGTGCAATCAATCGAAACCATGGCCGAGATTGCTCTTCGGGCAGAAGCATCTTTAGGTGACTATGGTTACCTGCAAGCCATTCGTGAGTCCGCCACCAACAAAGTTGCCGAGGCTATCGGTCAGGCGGCAGCGCAACTGGCGGAACAGTTACAGGCCGCTGCGATTATGTCACTGACGGACAGCGGTTTTACGGCGCGGCTGATCTC
>JANQJM010000007.1 GCA_028281635.1 Pseudomonadales bacterium
AAGGTGGAGATGCCCATCTTGGCCATCACCTTCAGCATGCCCTTCTGCACACCTTTCTTGTAGCCGTTAACGATGTCCAGTTCAGTTGGGTATTTGTCACCTAACAAGCCTTCTTTGTTGGCTTGCCACAAGGCTTCGAACGCCAGGTAAGGATTGATTGCGTCGGCACCATAGCCAGTTAATAGGCAGTGATGGTGTACTTCGCGTGCTTCACCGGTTTCCAGAACGATACCGATCTGAGTGCGCAGTTCTTTTTTCACCAGATGATGATGGACTGCACCGCAGGCTACTAATGCACTGAGAGGAACCCGTGAGCTGGAAATCTCCCGGTCAGAAAGAATAATGAAGGAGTAACCTTCTTCAATCGCTTGTTGCGCCTCAGCACAGATGCGCGTGATGGCTTGCATAAATCCATCTTCTGCCGCGGCATCATAGGTAATGTCGATGACCTTGGAGCGCATGCCCTGGTGATCGATTTTTTTGATGTCGCTGAGTTCCTGATTCGACACAATGGGGTGATTGAGGCTTAATCGATGCGCCTGTTCAGGGGTGCTCTGTAACAGATTGCCTTCCGGACCCAGAAAACAACGCAAGGACATCACTACCTCTTCACGAATCGAATCGATTGGTGGATTAGTCACCTGCGCGAATAGCTGTTTGAAATAATCGTAGATCATGCGCGGCTTGTCGGACAGACAAGCGAGGGCAGAATCATTTCCCATGGAACCCAACGGATCACGGGCTTCAGTCACCAGCGGAATCAACATGAACTGCATGGTTTCGGTGGTGTAACCGAACGCTTGCATCCGCTGCAGCGTGTCATTCTCATCGAGTGATATGCCTGGCTCGCCACGAGCGATAGCGTCCAGTGTGACTTTTTGTTCTGTCAGCCACTCACCATAAGGGCGTTTATTGCAGATGATGCCCTTAACTTCTTCATCGGGAATCAATCGCCCCTGATCGAAATCGATCAGAAACATCTTGCCCGGTTGCAAACGACCCTTCAGTTTTACGTTGGCTGGGTCAACCTGCAAGACACCCACTTCTGATGCCATGATGCACTTGTCATCGTGGGTAATGTAATAACGGCTTGGACGTAAGCCGTTGCGATCTAACACTGCGCCAATGTACTGACCGTCTGAAAACACAATGGAAGCTGGCCCGTCCCAGGGTTCCATCAGGGCCGAATGGTATTCATAGAAGTCTTTCTTTTCCTGCGCCATGTTCTGATCAGACTGCCAGGCTTCAGGAATCATCATCATGGTGGCTTCTGCCAGCGAACGGCCGGACAACAATAAGAACTCAAGAACAGCATCGAAACTGCCTGAATCTGAACAATCCGAATCAATGACCGGGAAAATAGATTCCAGTTTGTCACCAAAGGCGTCAGTTGCCACTTTTCCCTGGCGGGCAACCATGGAGTTCACATTGCCACGCAAGGTGTTGATTTCACCGTTGTGACTCATGAAACGATTGGGTTGCGCGCGATCCCATGAGGGGAATGTGTTGGTGCTAAAGCGTGAATGCACCATGGCCAGATGAGTTTCAAAATCCGGGTTGGTCAGATCCTTGTAAAAAGGAAACAGCTGCCCCGGTGTAAGCATGCCTTTGTAGACAATCACCTTGGTGGATAAACTACAGGCATAAACCTGTTTCGCTTCAACCAGGTTTTCATCGTTGCGCAGTCGATGAGAGAAGCGCTTGCGAATAATGTAGAGTTTGCGTTCGAAGGCGTCTTGATCGAGCCCGTCTGCTGCGGCGATGAAGAGTTGCTCTATAAAGGGTTGCGCCATCAGCGCGGCTGGCCCGACATCGGCGTGCACTGCATCGATTGGTACTTCGCGCCAGCCAACCAGTTGTTGACCTTCTTCGGCCACAATTTCGTTGATGACTCGTTTGCAGTGTTTTCTTTCTTCTTCTATCTGAGGAAGAAAAATGTTCCCGACTGCATAGCTGTCTGCGTTGGGGAGATCGACAGCGAATTCATCTTTGGCGACCTTTTGAAAGAAACTATGGGGCTGCGCCATGAGTATGCCGGCGCCATCACCGGTGTTAGCTTCGAAGCCACAACCACCGCGGTGATCCATACGGGAATTCAGATGGTAGGCGTCCAGCATGATTTGGTGGCTGGGCACGCCTTTGATGTTCGCGACGAAGCCTACTCCGCAGGAGTCTTTCTCGTTTTCCGGATCGTAGAGGCCGGTCTTTTCTGGAAAGCCAAACTTCAGAGGATACTGCTGGTCGCTCATGGATTCAGGTGTTCTCTCTAATCTCTATTCAGTTCTTTTTCTATTTTTTAATACCGTTACTTCCCACCCCGTCGATGACTTTGCCTCTCGGGTCTGATCACGTAACGCTGCTGAATTTGGCCCGAAAGGGCGATGCGTAGTGTGTTCTACTTCTCTCCTAAAACTGCGTCGCTAGGGGCATTCAGGAGGGCCGGTCAACATACCATTCATGAAGAATATGTCAAGGTTTGCGGGCTTTACCGCAGATTCTTCGGTTCAATAAGTGACTGTTTTCTTTGCAGTTGTGTAATATCAATGCACCAAATTATGCCAATATATTGTCAATTGCCAGTTGTTCAAAAATTGAGCAGATTGGGGTCAGTTTCCTGCTCGAAATTTGTGTGCCAACCGTGCGAGGAAAATTTTCCTGGCAAATCTGACCTTAGTTTTCGTTGGCAGAAGTTTGAGTTTGAGTGTGCTGATCTGGATTGAAAACTTGTTAAAAGGCAGAAATTCAATTGCTGAATCGGCGTCAAAATTACAGTAAAAATCAATGCGATTTGTAGGGACAAATTGCCTCTGAAAATCGCTGAAGCGACCAAAAACTCTGGCTGTCAGGAGAAGTGGCTTGCTTGCTAAAAAACAGAGGGTGATTTACTCTAGCTGGCGGTGCTGATGTGCAACACATTGATCTAATTGCAAATAATTCTCATTTAGATCTCGCATGAGAAAGACCTGAAAAATACGACTAATCGCAGTAAACAAATAACAATAAGAACTTAACGAGTAGGCAATCCCTAAACAGTTTTTGTAATCCCACTTTTACGGAGGCGACAACCCGTGAATCCTAATCTAACCCGACGACGCTTCATCAAAGGTGTAATAGCCTCGGGTGCAGCGGCGACTACCACCGGCATGTGGTATGCGGCCAATGGCCAGGACCGACCTGCCGGCGCGGTAGAACGTCTGATTCGAATCAACGTCAACGGCCAGATGCGCAGCGTTGATGTAGCTCCTCAGGAAACTCTGGCGTCAACCTTGCGCTACAAGCTCGGTCTTACCGGCACCAAACTCGGTTGTAACCGGGGCGAGTGCGGCGCGTGCACCGTGCTGGTTGATGACATTCCAACTTACGCTTGTTCGGTACTGACCCATTCCATGAAGAACGGTCGCATCGAAACGGTTGAAGGCCTCGAGTCGGCCAACGGCGATCTGCATCCCGTGCAACAGGCTTTCGTGGAGCAGCTTTCACCCCAGTGTGGTTATTGCACACCAGGGCAGGTGATGGCAGCGGTTGGTTTGCTCAGAGAAAATCCCAACCCCACCCGCGAAGAAGCAAGGCAGGCCATGTCCGGCAACATCTGTCGTTGCGGTTCGTATGATTCATATCTCGACGGCGTCATGCGCGCTGTTGAGTTGGCATAGGAGAATCATCATGGCTTATATGCATATTGGTAAAGATTTCGTGCCACCCGATGTTCCGGGTAAGGTCACAGGCCGTATCAAGTACGCCGAAGATTATTCTCGCGAAGGAATGGTCTATGCGCGTCTCCTCACCAGCCCGATTCCTCACGCCCGCGTGCTCGATATCGACGCCTCCGAAGCGCTGGCAATGGATGGAGTGCTAGGCATTCTCACTGCAGACGATGTCTATCCCGAAGGTGAACCACAAAGCACAGGACTGAAGATCCTCACCAACGAACCTACTCTGGTTGGCGAGCCGATCCTGGCTGTGGCGGCAATTGACGAGAAAACTGCAGAGACTGCGATCTCAATGATCGATGTAACCTTTGAACGTTTACCGTTTGTACTGGATCCACTGGATAGCCTTGCTGAAGGTGGGCCTAATGCTTATCCAGGCGACAACAACAGCTTTGTATTCCGCCAGGGATTCGCTACAGAAAAATGGTCGGCTGACCAGGTAGCGAGTTTCCGTGCTGGCAATGAGCCAACAGCCGAGCCTCAGCAGACTGTTGCTTACGGTGATCTGGAAGCAGCCTTCGCCGAGTCTGAATACATTTACGAAGGTACCTTCACAACTGCCGGTTATCCCCACCATTCCATGGAACCTCGCAGCTCCATGGCATATTGGGAAGATGGCAAGTTGTACTTGCATGCAACTTCCCAAAGCTTGACGGCTTTTGCCGACGGTATCGCCGGCATCATCGGTGTACCCAAAGAAGATCTGGTCTTCATTAACGCGGCAACCGGTGGTGGTTTCGGTCAGCGTGCTCGTGCTAACTCAGTACCGAGTGTGGCCATCCCAGCCAAGCTTTCACAAAAGATTAATCGTCCAGTG
>JANQJM010000013.1 GCA_028281635.1 Pseudomonadales bacterium
TTGCCATTGGACTGATCGAAAGGAATGACAGAGTCATCCAAGCCACCACCATAGATACTGTCCAGATTAAGAGTAGGATTTCGTCGCAATGAGAGTGAAGACAAATCGACTGGTATTGCAGCAGGTTCGCGCGTACCGTGCCCAAGAAAAGTCAGATCGTGGCTGATGAACTGACCAAAATAAGTATAGCCAGCGGGTACATTGTTTTTAGTATTGTCTTGAACCGAGCTAATGACGTTTGACAGGATCTGGATATCCTGGTCACTCGGTTGATCCCCACCTATCCCAAACAGCCGAATGTATTCCCAAGACTTCATGCTGCTTCCTATTACTGCTCGATGAACGAGTTAACTACTGAACTGCGATACGAAAAGGGATGAGCTCGACGTTGGTAGTCGAATTGAGATCAATGGGCATCATTTCAACAATATAGCTTCCTGACCTAATTTCTTGTGCAGCAAGCTCAATACTCAGATAACCGTAACTGCCCCGACCACGATTGCCGAATTCCCTTACCAAGTTACCATCACTGTCCCGGACAGATATTTCAAACTCGTTGGCAAGTTCATTGTCTGGGTAGAGCAGCAGTAAGAGAACGTCAGTCTCGCTTTGAAAAGTTAGTGTCGTTTCCTGATTTGATGTCGATGACGAAGTTCTAAAGCCATCGTTGGTGAGAAAAACTGGTTGTATGCTATTGACGGTTGAAGGCTCGATCCAGAAAAAGACCGCAGCGGGGAGTGCAATCAAGCAAATCGCTATTGGCGCCAGCGCTTGCCGCAATGGCAGTTCTAATAAGTAGGAGAGATTTAACCAGCGCTTTTTACTGTGTTTTTCGAGTTGAGGAACAAATCTGAAAAGGGCATCTTCCAGTTCCAGTTGTTCAACATAGTATGGATGATTGATTAGAAACAGTTCAAACTCTGCTTCCTCGGCTTCGCTAAGTTCACCGTTGAGATATCTAGCACTGATATTATTGTCATTTATATAGTTTATATCCACAACAATAACACTCCGTTAGATTGGATAATGAATTAGCAGTCAATAACACCGCTTCTCGAGCTTGTTGATTCTTGCAAATCAATTCAGGCCGCCTACATTCTTAAGTGCCACGTTTCAGGCAGTTCTCTCACTAGTCTTGCATCTTTTTCCGGAAGAAAGTGAGGAAGCAGGCACTGCATAAAGATTACTGTAGTGAAAGTGACAGTCTTCAACGTGTCGGCCGCCAACTCGCTGCTTGTGGCTGTCCCAAGCTCTGACTCCACCAGCTTGCGCAGTCGTTGCTTCGCTCTGAATAAGACTCGATCAAAATGAACCGTAGACAAGCTTAAATTCTGACAAATCGTCGTTTTGTCTCGCTCGTAGACGAAATACTCCCGCAGAATTTGTTTGTCACGGTCAGTAGGTAATTCATCAAAGAGTTTCTGGACCAGCGCCAAGGTGCTAGTCGCATGCAGTTGGCGATAAATGTCTGGACTATTGTCGGGTATGAAGCTGTCGAGCTCAGCGTACTTTTCTGTTGCTTGCCGTCGCTCTTTACGACGGTGCGCTATCAGTAGATTAATGCCTATTTGTCGGATATAGCTGATAAATCCCGCAGGGTTTTCGATGCCAGCACTACGCGCTTTGGCAATCACAATCAGAAATGACTCCTGAGCCAAATCTGCCGCCAATTCCGGATCTTGTGATCGGCGGGTCAAGACGAAATACAATCCACGCCAATGCTTCGCAACCAGCGCCTGTTCCGCGTCCCTGTTTCCATCTGCAATCTCTTGCAGCAGAAATTCAGTCGCCTCTTCGTTCAGGTTCGATGAGCTCAACGGACCAGTATCCTCAACAAATTCTGTCGCAGCCAGACATGCTCTCAGATACTAAACGATAGGATAATAAAAGTAGTTCAATGCACGGCTGAGCGCGGAATCTTCCAAGTTCTACCTGTCTAGAATACTTGAGGATTGGAATCCCGGCAATTTCGCCAGGCAGCATTTGCGGTACTTATGGCCGGAAAATCCTCTGAGATTCCAAAAACCTGTGGAATACCATAAGTGCGACTGCTCACGCGCAGCGGCAATCCTCCTCTCTGCTGCGGATTTCTCCAATTTTCTTCTTAAAGACCTGAAATTCAGGTGAGAGGTTCAGGGTGCTCACGACACTAAATTATGGGATTTAGCGTGCGGACAGAATACAAGCAAAAGGAGCAGCACCATGACCGAGGAAGAGCTTGAAGCGCAGATTCAGTCTTATGATGTAGAAAGTGCGTCGCTGGCTGCGACGGAATACGGAAGATTTGCTGCGGATAGTTACTCATTCGAGTGCATAAGCAACCAGCAAGAGCGCAGCGCACTATCGACTTATTTGTTCCGCCTTCCAAAACAGTGGTGTAAGACACGTGGTAGGGGCGTGCGGGTTGCCATTCTGGATACCGGAGTGGATCTCAATCATCCCTGCCTAAGCAAGGCGATAACCAAGCATGCTGACTTCACAGGGCAAGGGGTTGAAGATAACAATGGTCATGGCAGCCACAGTGCTGGGATTATCGCCGGGAAAAACTACAGTTTAGGCATGCTGGGACTCGCGCCTGACAGCGACTTACTCATTGGTAAAGTGCTGGATGATCGAGGCGTAGGGCGCTGCAGCGATATTGCAGAAGGTATCGATTGGGCAGTAGATGCCGGTGCTCATATCATCAATCTGTCGATGTGCAGCGAAAACTCATCGCCTCTACTTTATCGTTCCATCACCTATGCGCTTGCCAAAGGGATTCACATTGTCTGTGCAGTGGGAAATGTACTCGAAAGATCACCGCAGACTACGAGTTTTCCTGCGCGCTATGGCAGTTTACTCTCAGTTTCAACACTTGATGGGCATACCAATGGCAAGGCAAACGGAAGCGGGATTCTTGCGGCGCCTGGAGAGTCCATCTGGTCATGTTATAGGGAAGGGGGATACCAGGAATTGTCTGGTTCTTCGGTGGCAGCTGCATTTGTGTCGGGAATTTCCGCGCTTGCTCTGTCATGTTATCTGGCAGAAGGGGAATCACCGAACCCGATTTTCAACTGCGAGGATTTAAAGCACACGTTGATGACTGTAGCTTCCAGGTCACCCTTCCAATCGATGACTTCCCGGGAATCGGATGCGGGCCTGCGCCCATTCTTACGGGCAGGTTGAGCTCGCGCAGGCCTGATCGCTCCACAATCCAGCCGGTTTTCGCTGGCTGCTAGCCATGGGATTTATCGATGTTAGCCCTTCGCACATTGCTAGTTTGCTGTGTGGATTGTGCCACTGACTGCACGTGTAAAATAAGATTTGTGAGGTTGGGCCATCGTGCAGTAGGATAATCGTCTACACCCAAACTGATTACAGGCAGTGAAGTTCGATAGCGACCATGACGATACCTCAATACTCAAAATTCTCCCCCGTTACTGTTGCAGTTAAAAAAAACCTGCGCCAGCTCAGATTAAACGCGGGTTACTCGATCAACGAAGGTGCAAGTCTCCTTGGTGTTTCGCGAAAACAGCTGGAAGACATTGAAACAATCAGAAACTACGGCTGTCATATCGACCTGGAGATTCTTGCCAAGGCCTCCGTAATTTACGGAGCGTCGTTGCGAACGATTGTCGGTGAGCTGCCCGAAGATCATTACTCCAGCTACTACCAGCGTCCGCGGCATAATCGCCGCTACCACGGAAAGAAGGCTGTTGGTTAGTTAGCTAGAAGTCGAGTGAAACGGCGTCGGGGCTGTAAATCCTAGACCGTAATTTTGGCCAGGAAGATTTGCGCGACTTGCTCAGTTTGCTTTCGATATTCTTCTTTCGAACCAGCCATCTTCTTAATCCCTTTCATAGAAGACAGCAAAAGCTCAACGAAAGCCTTGTGGCTCATGGGGGTGTTTTCGAAACTGACCTCACCGGCGCTATCGGCATCTTTTAGAACCTTTGCTAAAGTGGTAACCAGACTTGAGTATCCCTTAGTCATTACGTCCGCCGCGAGACTCATATTGACGTCGATGAGTTCTTCACCATGGGGTGAATTTGCAACCGGCTCGGTATAAACCTTCTCAAACACCATCAATGCGTTGATGAAGCGTTGTGTTACCGGGTCACCGCCGGCGAGAACCGCCTTGGCTTCCTTCAGGGCCAGATTGATGCGATAGGCCGCCAACTCATGAAACAGGTGCTCCTTGTTATCGAACATCAGATAGAGCGCCGGGCGAGAGATGCCTGCAGCCTGTGCGATGTCATTCATGGTGGTGCGGCGGAATCCGTATTGCGCAAATACATCTGCAGCGGCGTCAAACACTGCCTTTTGTTTCGCTTTTTCTCGCGCAGAATTCCGTTTCGGTTCGTTCATACTGTCAATGTTTTTCCAAAGACTGCCTGGATTCAGCTGGATTGAATTGCAGATTATAGACAATCTGACAAAAAGTGCATAATATGTCAGAAAATCAAAAACTGATTCAATCAACACTTGGCCAAAAAGCAGCGGCAATGCCAGGCTTTCTGGCTAGAATTTCCATATAAGACAAACACATAGACCGAAGAAAGGTCTCTACTAGATAAACCACTGGAGAAAGTGATGAGTACTTCCTTTTGGGTGAACGGAGTGCAGCAAACGGTAGATGTGGACCCATCTAAACCCTTGCTGTGGGTGATTCGAGAGCAGCTCGGGCTCACCGGAACCAAGTTTGGCTGCGGTATCGCGCAATGTGGAGCCTGCACAGTACAGATTGATGGTCAGGCGATGCGCTCTTGTATCACACCTGTTTCTGCCGTTGAGGGCAGGCAGGTGACTACGATCGAGGGGCTTGCTCCTGCTGAAGGTGAGTTACACCCACTGCAGCAAGCCTGGATCGAGCATCAGGTGCCACAGTGTGGCTATTGTCAGTCAGGCCAATTGATGTCTGCATCGGCGTTATTGGCGAACAACCCTAGTCCTTCTGATGCGGAAATTGATGCCGCCATGCAGGGCAATATCTGTCGCTGTGGCATGTATGGCCGTATTAAGGACGCCATTAAGTCGACCAGTGTTGCGTCGGCATCCGACGAGAAGTTGTTCTACAGCGTAGCGGAGGTGAATCATGGGTAAGTGGACTCGACGCGCGTTTTTAACTACAGGAATCGTTGCCGGTGGTGGCGTGGTAATTGGCGTCGCCATGCGACCTGGAAATCAGGTCAAGGGCCTCTCAGCGAAAATGGGTGAGGCTGGTGAAGGCCTGATTCATACCTACGTCAAAATTGATGCTGACAATGTAATTACTGCAATCATTCCCCATTCCGAAATGGGTCAGGGTGTACAAACCTCTCTGGGCCAGATGTTGGCGGAAGAACTGGATGCAGATTGGGATCAACTAAAGACTGAAGAAGCACCCGCGATTGGCGAATATGCATCCTATTCAGCGGGTCGTCGTTACTTGTTCGCTGGCATAGACTTTCCTGATTTTGCGATTCCAACGGTCGACGGCGCCATGATGAAGGTCGCCGACACTTTGAATCTGCAAATCACAGGTGGCAGCATGAGTGTTCGCACCACTGGTATTCTGGCCATGCGCATTGCAGGCGCAGCGACCCGCGAGATGCTGCAGCAGGCAGCCGCCGACGCCTGGGATGTTCCAGTTAGTGAAGTGACTACTGAAAACAGCCACCTTATCCATGCAGCATCTAACCGTCGTGAACCCTATGCGAATTTTGCAGCAATCGTCGCGGAGATGTCGCCATCGCAAACTCCTACCTTTAAAGACCCCTCGGACTATAAGATTGTCGGCACCCATAAGCCGCGACGGGATATTCCAGCAAAAGTAGATGGGTCCGTTAAGTTCGCTCTGGATGTACGCTTGCCAAACATGTTGTATGCCAGTGTCATGCGTTCTCCTGTACCAGGTGGAAGCATTGTTAACGTTGACGATAGTGCAGCGCGAGCAATCGATGGTGTGGTTGATGTTGTTGTTATTCCAGCGGCCTCAGTTAACAACATGCTGGGGGAAACTCTTTCTACCGAGTCAGTCGCTGTTGTGGCAGACAGCTACTGGACTGCCAATCGTGCGCTGCAGGAACTTCAGGTTCAGTGGAGCGAAACCGGTAACGAAAGTATTT
The DNA here is from genome assembly GCA_028281635.1 of Pseudomonadales bacterium. Lineage (GTDB taxonomy): Bacteria > Pseudomonadota > Gammaproteobacteria > Pseudomonadales > Pseudohongiellaceae > UBA9145. The sequence continues at coordinate 6,087 of JANQJM010000013.1, forward strand.
CGAGTGACGCCATATTTGCACAGTTTGATAGTGACATCACGGCCCGTACTGAGCGTCAAGCCGACCGCGTGCAGGGTGATGCTGAATCCGCTTTTGCAACAGCAGCCAAAGTGATCGATGCTGATTACCACGTCCCGTTTCTTGCTCACACCTGCATGGAGCCGTTGAACGCAACTGCTGATGTGCGTGATGGTCATGCAGAAATCTGGGTCGGTTGCCAGAATCCACTGGGATTCCGTCGCGATGTGGCGACGACTCTGGGCATGGATCCAGAGAATGTCACTCTGCACAATCACGCAATGGGTGGCGGTTTCGGTCGCAAGGCGCGTCCTGACTATGCAATGCAGGTAGCCTATCTTGCCAGGGAAGTTGGCAGACCCGTGCAGTTGATCTGGTCACGGGAAGAAGACGTTCGGCAGGATTTTTATCGACCCGCGGTGCAGAGCCGCTTCCGGGCGGCATTTGATGCAGACAACAATTTATTGGCCTGGGAGAACACCTATACCAATAAAAACGAACCAATCGAAGCGCCACTGATTCCTTATGCGGTGGCTTCACAAGATATCGGCTATGTCAGCAGCCCTGTGCACATTCCATTCGGTGCCTGGCGCAGTGTGGATCATTCGCAGCATGGATTCTTCACGGAATCGTTTATTGATGAAGCAGCCAACGCTGCTGGCAAAGATGGCTTTGAGTTCCGTGCTGAACTGTTGAAGGACAGTCCTCGTCATCTGGCGGTGCTGACCAAAGCAGCGGAAGAAGCACAGTGGAACCGACCACTCCCGGAAGGCCGTGGTCGCGGTATCTCATTGCAAGAGTCGTTCGGTTCGCTTGTAGCGCAGGTGGTAGAAGTAACTGTTGTTAATGGTGAAGTGTCTGTGGATCGCGTAGTCGCTGTTATCGACCCCGGTCTTGCGGTCGCTCCCGACGGTATCGCGGCGCAATTAGAATCAGGCGTTATTTACGGACTGACAGCGGCACTGCATGGTGAGATTACCATTGAGAACGGTGCCGTTGCCCAGAGTAACTTTCATGATTACCAGGCTGTAAGAATGAATGAGGCGCCAAGCATTGAAACCCACGTCATCAACAGCGGACATGACATCGGTGGTGCCGGTGAGCCAGGCACACCTGGTATCGCTCCGGCATTGGTGAATGCAGTATTCGATGCAACGGGTATTCGCGTACGTCAGCTACCACTAGATCGATTCGATCTTAACATCACGGTAGAGGAGACCGGCGAAGTTGCCTAGATATAGACTAATGTCTTAAAAGTCGAACAAACAAAAAGCCCATGTCTTCCGGCATGGGCTTTTTTTGTTGTAGCTGTTTCGTCGATTGATTAGAAGTCTCGACGTACCTCCAATCCCCAGTAACGTGGTTCGTTAACGAAAGCAGTTTGATTCAGGAAGTCGAGTGCACCTTCTGCAACGATTTCATCAGAAATGTTGCGACCAACCAGTGCGAAGTCATAACCATTATCACCACGGTATCCGATTCTCACTCCTCCTAACCAACGTTCTTCGGCGACAAACTCAGTTGAGTCGTAGAGGAAAATGTTGCTTTCGCTGCGATAATTCCAGTCCGTGGTTGCGTAGAACATGCCTCCGCGAACCGGAGTCTCGTAATCGAGAATGATGTTATAGATATTCTCGGGAGCTCTTGGCAATGCATTACCTGTGACAGCAACCAGATTGACAGTTCCGAATATGCCCGGGAACGTATCAACGATCGGGTTACTGGTAGTACACAGAGGCGTGGACGAACAGAGTTCAGTCAGCAGGCTGCCATCTGAAATCTCTGTGTCGTTGTAACTCATGTTGAAAGTGACCCGAAACTTGTCCGTCAGAATTGCTTCAGCATCGATTTCAAAGCCGGAGCCTTCGGTATCTGCATTAAGAATCTCATTAGTGTTACCGGATCCACCCGTAGCGGTGAGCTGCTGGTCATCGATGTCCCAGGAATATACCGTGGCGTTAAGTCGGGCACGTCCATCAAGCAACACCGACTTAAAGCCTGCTTCATAGCTGGTGATAGTTTCTGTGTCGGCGCGACTGGTAAAACCAAATCGACCCAGAGTAACAGGACCGCGCGAGCCAGTTGCTGCCCGGGCAAACAAACTCACGTCTTCATTTAACTGGTAGTTGCCTGCAAACTCCCAGTTGAAGTAGTTATCATTTTCAGAAATGGTCGCAGCAGGGGCTGCAGAGCCAGGGCCAGGAATTACTCTCAAGTCTTTCTCATCGTCGGTAAATCGACCGCCCACTGTTAGATCGAACTGCTCGGTAATTTCGAACACCGCTTGACCATACACCGCCAGTGACTCGGTAGTTTGATCAACCTGGGTCAAGGTCAATCGGGAACCGTCGTTACCGAAGTCTGAACTATCGACCACGATATCTTCGTCAAAGATGTAAACTCCAAACTGGTAATAAGCGGAGTCAGTCTCACCGGAGAAGCGAAACTCCTGAGTAAACTGATGGTGATCACTCAGACCATCGCCGGAGGAGACACTAAAGAATGCCTGTCGACCCAGGGCACCAATCGCTTCAGGTCCGCCTTGCAATCCACCATCGATATCAGCCTGACTGAAACTGTCTACGGTGTCGTAAGCAGTAATCGACGTCAATGTGATGCCTTCGTAGTCATACTCGATCTTGGCGCTCGCACCGAAATGGTCCAGTTCAAATCTTGCCGGCGCATCGTGGGACACAGTTTCCACATCAAAGCCGGGGCGCAGGCCTTCAATGCCCGGAGTAAAGGCGTTGGCATAAAACACCTGGGGCATATCACCTTCCTGGTGAAAGCCATGCAACTTAAATAGTGCAGTCAGATCATCGTTGGGCTGCACTAAAAATTGGAAGCGATAGCTCAGCTCATCGAATCCGCCGAACTCATCACCGGTTACTGTGTTATCGATCCAGCTATCTCGATCCAAATAATTGATGGACGCACGAGCAGCAACCGTTTCGCTTAGGGCTCCGCTATAGGCACCGGTGAGATTCATAGTGCCGCGACTTCCATAGCCCGCATTCAGGAAGCCTTCTTCCTCAAAGGTAGGTTTGGCTGTATCGATCTTGACCACACCTGCGGTAGTGCTGCGTCCAAACAACGTACCCTGTGGGCCAGCGAGAACTTCGACCTGAGCCAGGTCGTATAAGGGAAGACTACGCAGCACCGAGTTTTCCAGAGCTACCTCATCCATCATCATTAATACGGGCTGGGTTGCGTTTACATCGAAGTCATAGTTGCCGATGCCGCGAATATAGAATCGTGGGGATTGACGACCGTTTGAAGACTCGATGTTCAAACTTGGTGCGCGGGCTGCCAGGGCCCTGATGTTTTCCCCGGCATTTAACAGGTCATCGATGTGTTCCGCTGACAATGCCGTTACCGACGCAGGGATATCCTGCAGACTCTGCTCCCGCTTCTGGGCGGTAACCACGATTTCTTCCAATGTGCTTTGCTGCGCGTGGGCTGACAGTGGCGCTACCGCCAATGTCAAAATGGCCAGTCTGGCTTTCATGAGGTCTTTCCCTTGAGGTAGGTATTGGAGTTATAGGTAGGGGTGATATTCTACGGTGAGGTATAGGAATTGCTACAGAAAGATGATGTTTTGGTAATTTTCTCGTCGAATTTTTGATAAGTGGTAAATGTGTGAAATTCAGGCTCCCAAGTAAGGCGTTTTGCCATGTATTTCTGATTTTATCGAAATACCGGGCAAGCCGGGTTTTTGCTGTCATGCTTCTGGCAGGTTGTAGCAGTAGTTCTATGGTTTATGTGGATTCTACCAACCACAACAGTCGCATTGATTACGTTGTTATTCATGCTACGGCGGAAAACTTTGGGGAGTCTCTGCGATTGCTGTCGACACGCACCGAAAATCCAGTCAGTTCACACTACTTGATTCCCGAAGTTGGTGATCCTAGCTATCCACGCAGTTCACTGAGAGTGTACTCGCTGGTGCCGGAGCATCGCCGAGCCTGGCATGCCGGGGCAAGTTACTGGGCCGAGGAGACAAATCTTAACGACCGGTCAATCGGCATTGAAGTGGTCAATGAATTTGAGTGCACTGGCACGGATTTGCCAGTTCCGGAAATTGAATTGGATAAGGTGCAATGTCACTTTGTTCCGTTCTCTGGCCAGCAAATCGAATTACTGGTGGATCTGTTGCACTCCATTCAAGAGAGATACCCAGGTATTAGTCCCATCGATATCGTCGCTCACTCTGATATCGCCATTATGCGGAAATCTGATCCGGGGCCACTGTTTCCCTGGAAGCAACTTTATGAGCAGGGTATTGGTGTGTGGCCGGATGAGACATTGGCTGCTAAGTATCTAACTCAGTTTTCTACTGAGCTGCCAAGCCTTAACACTGTGCAGGCTGCGCTGTTGGCGCTGGGTTACCAGATAGAAGTAACAGGCGAATACGACAAGCAAACCCAGTTTGTCGTGCGTGCATTTCAATTACATTTTCGGCCGTCGAACTATTCTGGTGAGATCGATGAGGAGTCTCTGGCTTTGCTGTGGGCATTGTTGGAAGAGCACAGACCGGATGAGTTGCTAGAGTTACAAACAATTGGTTCCTTTTAAGTGATTTTGCGTAGACCTGCTCTTACAATCACTTCAGTTTATTCGAAGCGACAGAGCAATAGTGTAAGATTTAGTATTAGTTTTCATAACCGCTGGACGAGCAAGAAACAAGAACAGAAATGGGTGAAAAAACCCAGTACAGATAGGAGTTGTTATGCAAGCGCTCATGATGAACACACCCCTCATGATTTCATCGATCCTCAAGCATGTGGAAAAGAACTTCCCTGATGTAGAGATGGTCTCGGTGACTGTCGATAATCCCCGGCATCGACAGAACTACAAGACTTTCGCCAAGCGCTGCAGACAACTTGCTAATGCTCTTGAATCTCTTGGAGCTAAATTCGGAGATCGCATAGGCACCCTGGCCTGGAATGACTATCGTCATATGGAATTGTATTACGCGGTCTCCGGTGCTGGCATGGTCTGCCACACTATTAACCCGCGCCTGTTTCCTGAGCAGGTGGCCTACATCATCAACCATGCTGAAGACAAAGTTTTGTTTGTGGATGCGCTCGTTCTGCCACTGGTTGAGGCGCTCAAGGAACACCTGCCAAAACTAGAGACCGTAGTTGTTCTTACCGCTAAGTCACACATGCCAGAGTCCAGTCTACCTAATGTACTTTGTTATGAAGAATTATTAGAAGCAGAATCCGACGACTTTGACTGGCCAGAGTTTGATGAAAACACAGCCAGCGGGATGTGCTACACCTCCGGCACTACCGGCAATCCTAAAGGTGTGGTCTACAGTCATCGTTCTACTATTTTACATGCGCTCTCCGGAGCACTACCCGATGTCACCGGTGCATCAAATATGCAAACCACCTTGCCTGTTGTGCCAATGTTTCATGTGAATGCCTGGGGAGCACCTTATGCGGCATTGATGGTTGGAACCAAGCTGGTATTGCCCGGTCCAAAAATGGCCGACGGCGAAACCCTGACCGATCTAATGATCAGTGAGGAGGTGACGGTGACCTCCGGAGTGCCTACCATCTGGATGGCGCTGTTGGACTACCTCGAAGCCAATGACAAAACCATACCCAGTCTGGAACGGGTAAGTGTAGGCGGAGCGGCCTGCCCCCGCAGTATCGTTGAGCGTTTTAGAGAGCAACATAATTGCACGGTAGTGCAAGGCTGGGGCATGACGGAAACCAGCCCACTTGGCACCGTGTTTGCACTTAAGAAAGGGATGGAAGACTACAGTACGGAGCAAATTACCGATTTGCAGTGTCTGCAGGGTCGCGGTGTCTTTGGTATTGAGATGTGCATTGTCGATGAGAATAACGAAGAGTTGCCTTGGGATGGTGTGGCATCCGGAGCATTAAAGGTCAGAGGCAACTGGGTTGCCAATAGCTACTATGGCTTGTCAGATGTACCCGGTTCCGAAGACTGTCCGGTCGACGAGAAGGGCTGGTTTCAGACTGGTGATGTGGCAGCCATAACGCCGGAAGGTTACTTGCAAATCACAGACCGTACCAAGGATGTAATCAAGTCAGGTGGTGAGTGGATTAGTTCGATCGAAATTGAGAATGCGGCTGTTAACCACCCCGATATCGCCGAAGCGGCTGTCATCGGGCGTTACCATCCCAAGTGGACCGAGAGACCGTTACTGATCGTGGTTATGCAGGAAGGTAAATCGCTTTCCTCAGACGCGGTGTCTGATTTTTTGCAGGACAAGTTACACAAGATGGCAATGCCTGATGGCGTGGAGTTTATTGACGAGTTACCACACACCGCAACAGGAAAAATAAATAAGCTTGCCTTGCGTGAGACTTACAAAGATTACCAATTTCCTGCAGCTTGATATCTGGTCAGCGTTGAGGGTTTGCTAGATCCACTTCGGCGGCAATAAAGCCGAACGAACTCCAGCTGCTCCCAGCGACGAGCCGACGCAACATATCGTCTGAGCGTTGCTTGTCCCCGTTATAGTAGAAAAAATTGGCAATGCCGTAGGCCACTGCGGCGTTGCTGGGGTCGTCGCCATTGGCAGCCATCATGTCTTCGATCTCCATCTCTCCTTTATATAGAAGACAGAGTTCGTGGTAGCTCATGTTTTCTATGATGTCCATGTCCGCAGAAATTTCATTCAGGGCAACCGCGGCTTCAGCGTCGTTACCCATACGCCGCAAGATCATATAGATCCAGTGTCCAGTGGATACAAGGTTGTCATCGTAACCACCCAGATTGTAACCGTTGCGAAAGGCGGATAAAGCTCTCGGCCAATCTTGCTTAAGGTAGTAAGCCAGGCCGAGGTGGTACCACACATTGCCCTGGGTTGTTGTTAGCGGAATATTCTGTACATTCGGCAGTCCATCGGGTTCAACTTGAATGGGCAAGTCCTCCATGAGTTCAGCTGCTCGTTCGAAATCTGCGATGGCCCGATCAAATTCCCGAATCGAGATGTAGCGATGACCACGATGTCGGAAGAAGCGGGGATCTTCCGGGAATTTGTTGATGCCTTCGGAATAGATCTCGATAGCACGACGATAGTCACCTGCGTAGGCTGTGCGTCGACCTAACCATATGATGTTGTCTGCATTATCGGGATTTGCGTTGTAGTCGGATTGGGCTCGTTCTAAGTTTGCCCGTGTTCCAGCATTCGGTTCAGCTGGGTACAGCACTTGACCCTGCAAGGATAAGGCTTGGGCACCATCAGGCACTTCAGGCAATAGTTCGGCAGTGTTTGCGTTGAATGAGAGGCTGACAAGGGCAATAAAGAGCGTAGCGCAGACTAGAGATTGTTTGTTATTCATTTGTTCCACTCCTCGGTGTTAGGTGTCCTTTCTACTTTACTTGTTAAGAAATGCTGCTCTCGCTTCTTCGAAGTCTCCGCTAAGAGTGGCCAGAGTGAATTGATCACCATCCATGTGCATGACTTCGTTCAGGCCAGCTCGTTGCATAGCGTTGATTCCTCGTTTAATCATCTGAGCAGATAGTGCTGGACGCTCCGCATAGTGCTGTGCCATTGCATCCGCTGCCGCCTGCAATTTTTCGGCGGGCACTACTTCGTCGAGAAATCCCCATCGCTCCAGTTCATCGGCGGCTTCCAGTTCGCCACCCATAACCATGCGCTTGGTCTTTGCTGGTCCAACTAACGCGTAGCAAAGGGGTAGGGCTCCCCAACTAAGGTTCATGCCAAGTTTTACTTCCGGGTAGCCGATCCTGCAGTCGTCACTGCCGATGCGGAAATCACAGGCAGACGCAATGCATGCGCCTCCGCCAGCTGCCACTCCTTGCACCGCAGCTATGGTGATCTGATCGAAATCGAGAATTGACTGAATCAGTTCGCGACCCAACGCAGTTGAGCGGGTAAGCGTCAACAGATCTTCTTCACGCTGCCGTTGTCTTTCCGGGTCTTTCAAGTCTGCGCCAACGGAAAAGTGTTTACCTTCGCCACGCACAACAATGACTTTAGTACCAGTGTCTTGTTTGAAACTTTTCGCCGCACTGATGATTTCCTTCATGCAAGCAATGTTCAAAGCATTGCCACAGTCCGGGCGGTTTAGAGTGAGAGTGGCAATGCAACCAGTAAACTCGAGTTTGAGGTGTTGGAAGTTCATCTCTAATCAGTGACTAAAGCGCATTTCGGACTGCTTGAGTAACACTGCTTACATGATCAGAGTAGTTACTTCCAGTTGCGCTTGAGGCATTACTGTGGATGGCAATCACCAGATTCTTTTCCGGGTCTATGACGATATGCTGTTCAAAGATTCCAATGGCGCGATAGGCGCCATCCAGAAGCCACCACAAATAACCGTAGTAGGGCGCAGCTTTGGATGGTGTCATTGATTCTTCGATCCAAGCTTCGGGCAGCACCCGGTTCCCATTGGCCAGTTGACCATCGTTCAAAACAAACAGCCCAAGCCGCGCATAATCCCGCAGAGTGGCGCTAATGCAGCAACCTCCGGTTTCGCCGCCTCCAGCATAGCTCAACATCCAGTCTGCGTCAGCTTCCATACCAAATGGCTGCCATATTTTGTGTGCGAGGTAGGTTGCAGCATTGTTACCAATAGCGGCACGTAAGACTTCACCAACGAGATTGGTTTCGCCTGTGTTGTAGTTGAATACTTCCCCTGGAGGATGCTCTGTCGGCAATGTGGCGAGGTAGGAAACAAGTTCAATGCCATTAAGAGCGCCAGCTCTTGCTACGTCTGAATTTGGGTCAGCGTAGTCTTCATTCCAGCTTACTCCCGATGCCATCTGTAAAATGTTCTTGATAGAAACATTTTCGTAACCAGAGCCGCGCAACCTGGGCAGGTAATGCACGATGGGTTCGTCCACACTGCTGATAAATCCGTCTTCAATTGCAGCACCGATTAACAAAGAACTTACCGACTTGGATACAGAAAATGAGATCCAACGTGTGTCTTTATCGTTGCCAGGGGAGTACCGCTCGTAAACGACATTCCCATCTTTGACTACCAAAAGCCCACGATTGGCGGTCATGGATGTGAAGTCGTCAATCGTGAATTCCCGACCATCTACTTCGTAACGAATCGAAGATAGATCAGTTGGATCGCTACCTAAAACGAGGGGGGATTCGCTGGCCGGAATCAGCCGGGTAGGATTAAGCCGGTCAGTATTTTTGAAAGCGATTTGACGGTCTTTTTCGTTGAGAAACAACACGCTGGTTGCTGTGCTGGTGCCATAGCGTGACAGTAAGTCTGCTAAAGCGCGAGCTTCATCTGCTGCCGGATTATCTGCTGCGAGGAGGAAGCGGCTTATGGTGAGAGCCGCGAGTAAAATTGCTGGTTTATTGAAACTGTGGAGCATCTTCAATCCCTGGCCAGAGTCGAGCTCTTACTTTACTCTGATCTCTGGTAATCCCGCCAGGAAATTGATTAAGTAGCCAGCTCTTCTGTGTTCCCTGATGCCACTGCGGTCTTGCGCGTGCGCGCACGCCAGCGCAGAAATCGGCGAATTGCCAGCGCTAGTCCAGTCCAAACCAGAATGGCGCCGGCGGCAGACGCCAGGCCTGCTACAGTTTGTCCAATTAGCCCCAATGCTTCACCGGTATGGAGAAAGCGCACCCAGCGTCGGGCTTGCACTCCGGACGATTGATCGGTGAATGGTACCCAACTAAGCTCAGCACCAGTGACCCTGTCCAGGGTCAGACTGTGTCGAAGCTGTGGTTGCCCGCCGTTGCCTTCATCAATCGCGATAGAAATCGACTGAGCCCCAGGCTGCGGCAAAGTAATGCTAATCGTGCGCCAATCTTCCTTATAAGCTTGTGCCAAGGTAAAGACAGATTCCAGCGATTGAACTTGTGTAGGCTCGTCAGAAGGGTCAGGTGTCACAGACGGGCTACGTTGCGGAGGGGTATCTCCTGCTAATGTGTAAACCAGATTGTTAGCCCAACCATAGTTAAATACTGATGCGGTCGGAACAATGACCAACAGGGGAATAGCAGCCCAGAATGCAAACACATGGTGCCAATTGAAGTCTCTGGCCTGAGAGTTATTCACTTGCGGGTTGAACCAAATACGAGTCTTCAGGGTTGCCCAGTTGATTACTTTGGGCAGCCACAGATAAGTTCCGCTCAACAACAGGAATAAAAACAGAAGATTGGCAGCACCGGTGATGTCTCGCGCAGTTGCTCTGCCATCACCCGTTACCATAAACCAGCGATGCAGGCTGCGTACGTCTGCAAAAAAAGCACTCAGGGAGTCGCTGTGAGGAGCATAGATTTCGCCGGTGTAAGGATTCAGATACAGTGGTGAGCGGCCAGCTCTGGCAACGAATGGTGCATCGGCAGCAGAATTCAATATGACACTGGTGCTTGTGAAATCTTCGGTCTGATTAGCGACAGCGACTAGCTGATCGACTGGCAGACGTTGCTGGCCCGGCTCCGGATCGCTGTAGTAAGGCCCATCCTCCCAGACCTGCATCTGGCGTTCGTAAGTCAGAATGACGCCGGTAACCGACATCATCAATATGATAATACCGGCGCTAACGCCTGCGCAGAGGTGCATCCAGAAGAGTGCTTTACGGAACATAGTTGACCTTGGAACAGGGGCCCGACACGGGATCTATTTATGAATAAGGAGGTAAATGATAATGATTCGCAATAACAAATACAAATTAAAAGCTTGATTCAGCGCAAGAAAGTCAGAAGCAGGGCCAAATCTTTAATCCTTATAAAAATTAATGTTAATGTTATTGATAACGATTCTCATTTAGACTAGACTGCGCCGCTCACATACGAATAAGCACTTTTCAAGGATTACCAGAGTGATGAAACCAGTCTCAATCAGCCTGTTTGGCTTTACTTCACTAACACTGGCAGTGGCAGCACCGTTTGCTTACGCTCAGTCTCCTGACCATGAAATCGAGGAGATCGTCATTCAGGGCCAGTTCCTCTATCGAGACCAGGTCAACGCGCTCAGGACACCAACACCAATCCTCGATGTGCCCCAGAGCCTTTCGATCGTTACCGCCGAGCAAATCACCCAACAGGGATTCACCAGTATTGGTGACATCATTAACTACACGCCTGGCGTGAACAACTCACAGGGTGAAGGGCACCGCGACGCAATCGTGTTTAGAGGGGTACGCTCCACGGCGGACTTCTTTATCGATGGCGCCCGTGATGATGTGCAGTATTACCGGCCCTTGTATAACTTGGAACAAGTAGAGATCTTGCGTGGCCCCAACGCGCTACTTTTTGGTCGCGGCGGCACCGGCGGCATCCTTAATCGCGTCACCAAGAAGGGCGTCATTGGAGATGACTTCACTAACTATCAGGCGGGCATCAATTCCTTTGGTGAGCATTCAATTCAGGTCGATAGCAATTTCGATACTGGCGATAACTCCGCTTTCCGGATCAATGCTTTCTATGAAGGCCTTGAAAATCATCGTGACTTTTATGATGGCGAGCGCTTTGGAATAAATCCAACTGGTCGATTTCAGCTTGGTTCGGCGACTACGTTAGACTTGTCTTACGAGTATGTTGACCATGAGCGCTTCATTGATCGCGGAATTCCCACGGGAAGTGATGGGCGTCCTGTAGAAGCCTTTGAAGAAATCGTATTTGGGGATCCCGATCTGAATTCGAATGAATTACAGGCCCACTTATTCCGAGCAGCCTTGCAGCATGAGTTTTCAGCTAATCTGAAAGGGAATTTCAGTGCCTTCTACGGAGACTACGACAAGCTTTACCAGAACTTCTATCCATCTGCATACGACCAGGAAAACTCTCCTTTCGAGGTAACTCTTGATGGTTACATCGACACCACCGTTCGCGACAATTTGATTCTATCCGGCAACATCATATGGGAAGTAGAAGGTGGCGGTGTCAATCACACCATCATAGCCGGTGCTGAGTATATCGATACCTCATCCGATCAGGACCGCTACAACTCGTTCTGGAATACGACGGTTGACGACAATGAGACCTTTGCTATCACCCGTCCTCTGGTGCTAACTGGTGGTGTTGGGGTTAATGCTCTCGGTCAACAAACCAGTAACGATTATCTGGCCGATCTGAATGACGACACTCGAGTAGGGGTCGACGTTCGTTCCTTTTACGTACAGGATGAAATTGAAATTTCAGAGAAGTTGGACGTCATTATCGGTGCCCGCTATGACAGCTTCGATATCGATGTATTCAATGTGGTCGCCAACGAAAGGCGCAGCCGCACAGACAATGAAGTCACACCGAGAGCAGGTCTCGTCTACAAGCCAATCGAAACTGTTTCGCTGTACGCAAGCTATAGTGAGACTTTTCTACCTCGAAGTGGTGAGCAGTTCGCCAATATCAACGGCAACAATAACCAACTGGATCCGAATACCTTTACCAACCAGGAAGCGGGTATCAAATGGGATTTCAGACCAGGATTTAGTTTCACGGCTGCTGTCTTCGAAATCGAGCAAAGTTCACCACAGGTCGCAGACAATAACCCGGAAACGCTTGATGTTATCGATTCAGAGATAACCGGGTTTGAAGCTCAGCTACAGGGACAGGTAACTGATAGTTGGTATATTTCTGCCGGCTATAGCAATCTTGATGGTGAGCAAGTTGATCGCACTGGACCAACCGGATTGCGACCACGGGAGTTACCGGAAAACATGTTTTCCCTGTGGAATACCTTCCAAATCTCATCGAGACTCGGACTTGGTCTTGGTGTGACGCATCAGGATGATAGCTATATCAACAATAGCAACACAGCGCTGCTACCGAGCTACACACGGGTGGACGCCGCAGCTTTCTATGACATTTCTGAAGATTTGCGCATCCAGCTCAATATTGAGAACGCGACGGACGAATTGTATTTCCCGAGTTCCCACAGTACTCACCAGGCGACTGTTGGCAGACCACTGAATGCCCGATTGACGATTACCACTATGTTCTGAGTTAGTTGCTGGAGAACCAATCTACCAGATACTCAGCTAACTCCTCACCCTTGTCTTCTTGCAGGAAATGCCCCGCCGCCGTGATGGTGGTGTGGGGCTGACCCTGTGCTCCCGGCACATTCTGCTGAAACGGTGGATAAGCTTGCCCCAGAATTGGATCGCTGTCAGAGAAAGTGGTCAGGAAAGGTTTTTCCCAGCTTCCCAGAACACCCCAGGCTTCTCTGTTGGTAGCATTTTGACTCTGTACCAGGGTCGGCATGACACGAATCCCTGATTTGTAGCGGCTATCTGGAAAGGGCGCATCGTAGGCTTCAATCACACCTTCAGCCAAATCGCTAACCGTTCCCCACTGCAGCAAAAAACTGGCATTCAATTCAGGCACCTGTTGGCTGTAACGTAACCATTCTGGAAAGCCATCACCTTCCTGCAACCTCACATCAGGGTTTAGGGTGTCAAATTCCTGCCCCAGAATAATCCCATCGTCACCAGGACCCGCTGGCAAAGTGGTGTTGCCAATCGCCACCTGTTTGAATAGTTCGGTATTCTCTGAGACTACTCTTAAACCAATCAACCCACCCCAATCCTGGAAGAAAGCAGAGATGTCAGTGAGCCCCATCTGGGTGATCAACTGATTGATGATGTTGATCTGTCCTGCATAACTGTAGTCGCTGCGAGCCGCCGGTTTGTCAGACTTGCCAAAGCCCAAGAGGTCGGGAGCAATGGCGCGATACCCCGCTTCCACGAACACCGGAATCATCTTGCGATAGAGGTAAGACCAACTGGGTTCACCGTGCAGCAATAGCACGACGGGACCGTCTGCCGGTCCTTCATCGACATAGTGGATCCGGTAGCCATCGATGTATTGGTAGTTGGGGGTGAAATCGTAACCGGGCAGATTCTCAAACCGCGCGTCAGGCGTGCGATACACGCCAGACTTGATTTCATCAGCAAGGCCAGGATTCAGCGTGAACAGAAGCGTTGCAAAGACGATAGTCAGTTTAACTTTATGCATGTGTGGCGCCTCGGCGTAAATCGGTATGGATTCTTGGTTAATCGAGGCGTTCGATAATAATGAACAGCGAGCAGGAATCATAGAGCAGTCTGAAAATCCAGAACAGATCACGTGCTATGTGTAGCTAAGAAATGGGATTGTGCAATAGTTCACCGTCATAATGTGAATCAAACAGAGGGGATATAAGGATTTCGTCAGCCATTCGCTTTTCCGCTTGCTCGCTGTCTTCGCTCTGTTTTCGTCGAGCGCCTACGCAATTGCTGTTTTTGAAGGCGATACATTCTCAATTCTCCATGTGGAGTTTAGAGACAATCTCTGGCAGTCGAAGTCTTTACTCCCAATACTTCAAAACAGAGTGGTGCTAATCATGAGTTGTTGGGACTAATGCTGTCGTCAGAAATTGATTACGATTCAGCCGTTGAAGACGTTTTCGAAGTGGTAGGTATGGGTAGATTTCATTTGCATGATTCGCAAAGAGAGCTGACGTTTTTGACAGATCTATTCGACATCTGGACCTAGTAACAGAAACTCAAAATATCGGCTGAGCGCAAAACGAAAAAATTGATCCAAGATGTAGCATTGACCTCAAACAGTGCATCTTTCATGGTAATGCCCGCTATTGTTAGCAATTATTTGTTCGTCGCGCTGAATCAATTGCGCGGCTGTAGTCGATTTTTGGCAAGGTTGATTTTCTTGGCTTGACCCAGAGCTAAATCTACGTACTCTGACAGTCCATGAGATTACTGACTGACTTTGGAGACCGTCGATGCGATTCATGGCAAGAGCCTGCGGCTTAATTGGCTGTTATTGCCTTATCTTTCAATCCCTCCATGCCCAGGTGTCCGAGATCACGATCTCTCTTCCTGATGCTGAGACAAACTACAGTGGACGCTTATTCGTCGCTTTTACACAAGATTCTTTGGCAGAACCCAGGCTGACAATTAGCGACGATCCTGCGCCACGCAACGCATCGCCATTCTTTGCTTTTGATATTGAGGAGTGGGATGGATCTGTTATTAACTTCGTGCCCACATCAGGATTTCCAATGCAGTCCTTTTCACAATTGGAGTCTGGGGAATGGCGAGCACAAGCACTTTTTGATGTAAATGATGTGCTTTCTGATCTGGATTCGCCGGGCAACCTGTATTCTCTGCCGCAAATGGTGCAGGTTGAATCAAGTCCACAGGCTCTCGCCTTTAGCTTGACCGAAAAAGTAATGGAGGAATCGCTGCCGACGGATACTGAGTTACTCAAATTTGTTCGTATCAGGTCAGAATTACTTTCGCAGTTCTATGAAAAGGAAATTTACCTACGCGCCTCCGTGCTGTTGCCTCCGTCCTATGCAGAGGGTTCCAATAATCGTTTTCCAGTTCTCTACCATGTCGCCGGTCTTAATGGGCGCTACACACGCAGCCTAAACTTAATAGAAGATGATGAGTTCATGACTTATTGGATGGATTCAGCGACGCCGCCAGCAGTTATTGTGTTTCTGGATGGTGAATCCCCCTTCGGCGATTCCTATCAGATGAATAGTGCCGTGTCTGGCCCCTATGCCGATGCTAATTTCACTGAGCTATTCCCCCACCTGGCTCAGCGTTTTCCGATAAACGATGTTCCCAATAATCGTTTCGTTACTGGCTGCTCTACCGGGGGTTGGGTCTCTATGGCGCTACAGATCTTGTATCCCGACTATTTCAATGGCGCTTACTCTTTGAGCCCAGACTCACCCAGTTTCCGTGCCTATCAATTGGTGAACCTTTATGAAGACGATAACGCTTATGTCAGCGCCAGTGGCATGATGCGTCCCAGTGCTCGTGAGACAAATGGCGATCCCCGGTTCAGTATCGCCGATGAAGTGCGTATGGAAGCAGTCATGGGGAGGGGCGGCAGTTACGTCACTTCTGGTCAGCAGTGGGGTGCCTGGAATGCTGTGTACGGCCAACCGGATGAGCAGGGTAATCCCATACCAATCTGGGATCAGGAGACAGGAGCTATCAATCCTGGTGTGGCCGATTCCTGGCGCGCCTGGGATCTGGATTACTACGTGCGGGAAAACTGGTCCAGCATAGGAACTGATCTAAGCGGCAAGCTCCAGTTTTGGATGGGTGATATGGATAACTATTATCTGACTAACGGCTTACGTTTTCTGGAAGAAACTCTGAATGTGATGGAAGCTCCTGCGGCTAACGCGCAATTCAATTGGATTCCTTATCATGGGCATTGCGGATTCGGTACGCAGGTGCACTACATCGATGTGCTAAATGATATGGCAACAAGGGCAGGTCGCTGAGAAAAGTGGAAGACTAGGCTTAGCACTCAGCTGGATCGGAACAAGGCCCTTCTGTTTACAAAATCCGCAACGTGATTCGGTGTGTCGATAGTTTTCTCAAGTCTTGGACATCTCTGAATGTCCTTCATTACTGTGTGCACGTTGATAACTCCCGCCCCAATATCAGTTTCGTAGTCTCTCTCCGCATCGATGGGCGGACCAGTACGAATTTTCGATTCCATCGCGAACGAAAGCGATTGGTTAACGAAGGGAGTGACAGAAGTTGCTCTTGAAGAGAACTATTTGAGCTAGTTTCCCAAAAAGATGGTTTGAACTACTCGCGAAGTCTCAAGAGTGTCGCCGAAAGCTGGGCCGGGTGAGTGGAGTACCCAGGGTCTGAACAATACCAATCGATTGTATTTGTAGGGGACAGAAAGTGTTTTTTCCCACAGCGATTCATCAAGTCCTTCGGTTTCCAAAAAGGCACGCAGGTCATGAAAAGAGCTCCAACCGTATTTGGCAAAACCTTCCGGTGTATTGGGTGCAATTTCCAGTCCGGTTCGCTTGTGTTTCCAAAAGCTTGTGCCCTCAGTTTCAGGGTGGTTTTTTGAAAGATAGATGACTCCGGCCCACTTGGTTTCCACATCTACATCGTAGTGAATATGAAACTTGAATGGATCCTTTTCTTGGGTGAATCGAATTTTTCCGTTTGCGTTGGTGGAGGAATCAATAGACGGTTCAAGCGTCAGCTTTTTGAAGATTTCCCTGTGTTGTTCTCCCAGATAAGATTCTTTCGTCATCACCCCAGCATAATTGCCTCGTGGTAACGCTTCATTTTTAACCGAGGCTAATGCAACCTCGACCAGCTGGTCAGGATCGTTGTAGAAATCGTCGACTATAAGGTATCGATTCAGCATTCTTTGAGTATCCGTTACAGACCTGTAACCCGGAGATCAAACAAGCGGTTATTGTAAGTCAAGCAGTGGCCTTCTGCATGCTTTCTGAACCTTCATCGCAGTGAGGCAAATTTATTTTGATCTCTATAGCGCCCTGCCGTTCGCACTTTGAGCTCGCAGCGATCCAATGAAGCTGCGCATCTCATTCAAGCGCTGTTCACCCATGCGCTTGGAGGTTTCTAATACCAAAGTGGCTGGAAGCTGTTCGCCCATGTTTTCCAGTGTCGCAACTGCAGTGGGGAGGTCCTGTGCAAGATTCTCTCGTGTAGTAAGAGAAATGATTCGGGTCACTCCGACGGCACCAAGGAAGTTGAGCGTATCTGCGTCATGCAGAACTTGTGCATGAGGCTCATCAGGTACCGGTGAATAGTACATATGTGCTAATGCAGCGCCCTGCACCAGAGGGAGTTTTTCCATAGGAAAGCCGGCAGGTTCAAGAATCTCGGCCATTGAGTCTGCGGCTACCTGAGAATGATCACTGCCTCGAGCGGCATAGGGTGCAAAGGCACCCATATCATGAAGGAATGCCGCTGCAAACAAAACGTCGAGATCTATTTCGAGACCCTCACGCTCGGCTAAGTCGAGAGCAAGCACGTAGTCTCGTTCGCTGTGAGCCAGTCCCCAGGCAGAGTGTTGCTGATTCTCTCTAACGAATTCATACACAGTCTGTTTCCACTGTGCATCCAGTGGTATCCCGGAAGGGGTTTCCTGCGCTAGGGTAGAAGTTGTAACAACAAAGCAAAGGCCGCAAAGTGAAGTACGAATCAAGTTGAACATTAAT
>JANQJM010000045.1 GCA_028281635.1 Pseudomonadales bacterium
CTGCTTGGGCAAAGTCTCGTCATGGAATGCTCGAGCCGTGGTGGGATCGAGGCCCAGATTAAATTGATCCTCCCAGCGAAATTCGAAGCGTGCTTTAGAGAGCGCGTTGTCCCGTAATTGTGCCCCTGGATGGCCTTTGGCCAGATCCGCTGCATGAGCTGCGATCTTGTAAGCCATCAGGCCATCTTTAACATCTTGTTTGTTAGGCAAACCCAAATGCTCTTTCGGTGTTACATAGCAGAGCATGGCACAACCATACCAACCGATCATGGCAGCTCCGATTCCAGAGGTGATGTGATCGTAACCCGGAGCAATATCAGTGGTGAGTGGTCCCAGCGTATAAAAAGGTGCCTCGTCGCACACTTCCAGCTGCTTCTCCATATTCTCTTTGATCATGTGCATTGGCACATGACCAGGGCCCTCGATCATGGTTTGCACATCGTGTTTCCAGGCCAAATGCGTAAGCTCACCCAGAGTTTCCAGCTCACCAAACTGCGCCGCATCATTGGCATCGGCAATCGATCCCGGCCGCAAGCCATCGCCGAGAGAAAAAGACACATCGTAGGCCTTCATGATCTCGCAGATGTCTTCGAAGTGAGTGTAGAGAAAATTTTCTTTGTGATGGGCGAGACACCATTTCGCCATGATCGAACCACCACGGGAGACTATGCCGGTAACTCGTTTCGCGGTAAGGGGAACATAGCGCAGCAGGACTCCGGCATGGATAGTGAAGTAGTCCACACCCTGTTCCGCTTGTTCGATTAAGGTGTCTCTATAGATGTCCCAGGTGAGATCCTCCGCAACACCATCCACTTTTTCCAATGCCTGATAGATAGGTACGGTACCTATCGGAACCATGGAGTTACGAATGATCCATTCCCGGGTCTCGTGAATATTCTTGCCGGTGGACAAGTCCATCACCGTGTCTGCTCCCCACAGAGCTGACCAGGTCAGTTTTTCCACTTCTTCTTCGATAGAAGAAGTCACAGCGGAATTGCCGATATTGGCGTTTACTTTCACCAGGAAATTACGACCGATGATCATCGGCTCGATTTCAGGGTGATTGATATTGGCGGGAATGATGGCCCGACCTCGCGCCACCTCTGCGCGGACAAATTCCGGCGTGATTTCCGCTGGAATACTGGCGCCAAAGGACTCGCCCACATGTTGTTCAGCAGGTTGGTCTTTGTACTTTAGCTGAGCACGAGCCATGTTTTCACGGATAGCGATGTACTCCATCTCAGGAGTGATAATTCCTTGCCTGGCATAGTGCAGTTGCGACACATTGCGTCCGGCTAGTGCCCGACGCGGTGCACGTATATGGCTGAATCGAAGATGGGCGGTCGTTGCATCTTCCTGGCGCGCCCGACCAAAGGTAGAACTGGCCTGCTCCAAACACTCCGTGTCTTTTCTTTCTTCGATCCACGCTTCTCGCAGCGGGGGCAATCCTTTTTGCAGGTCAATGCTTGCCTCCCCATCGGAGTACTGGCCGGATGAATCGTAGACGCGTAACGGTGGATTCTCCTCGACTCCGGACTCCGTTACCGTTGCCGTTAAGGAAATTTCCCGCATGGGAACCTTGATATCGGTTCTACTACCTTCGACGTAGACCTTTTGGGAATTGGGATAATGTTGTGAGCTGCTGGTATCTAACTGGCTAATTTTATCTGCCAGATGTTCGGGTTTTGCATTCATGGAAACTACCTGTGCTACTGCCTGGAGCTCGGTGAGCGATGAACTTCGAAATTGATTCGCGATCCAAATGCTTGCTATTCAAAGCAATCTCTAAACCGCAACTTATTTCTCATTATGCCCCTATTGCAGCTAAAGTGATATGGGCTCCCAACGCTGTAACCGCAAAGGATTTAGGGCGTCTAATACGTATTGTATGTGGCGGCGCTTGCCCCAAAACCAGTCAAATGGAGCAAAGCATTTTGAGTATACCCACCGCGAAACTTCGCCAGGTCAGGAGAGTCAAACCGGCCCAGCGAAGCTTTGCCAATCGATGAGATGCCGCTGTGAGAGGCAGGTAAATTGTCACTTTTGGTTACACTGTGTAGAATGCCGCCTTGCTTCACTCCACCAGCCTGTATGCCGCTGATTCTGCTATCGAATTTGCGGGCGATCACTACTTTCAGAAACTAAGGTCACGAATTATGGGACGACTAATGAAGTACTTGGGATTAGTTCTGCTTGTTTGCTTCGGCACGCAATCCGTATATAGCCAGGATTTATTCACCATTTTGCAATTGGCTCTTGATAACGACCCTACCTTGAAACAGGCGGAAGCCACGTACCGGTCAAACCGCGAGCTGATGATTCAGAGCCGCTCACCACTGCTGCCAGCACTGGGTACCAACGCGCGAACCTCGCGCGTAACCAGTGGACCCACAGATGAAATCTTCCGCGATGTACCAGATCCAGTAACGGGCCAGGTACAAAGCATTGTTGTGCAGCCAGCGCACAGTTTTGGCGCCGGTCTCAATAACCACGGTTGGGCTGTAAGTCTGACCCAGAGCGTTCTCGATTTGGCTAGCTGGTACAACTTTCAAAGTGCGCGGGCGAGTGATCG
>JANQJM010000057.1 GCA_028281635.1 Pseudomonadales bacterium
TCAACCTGGGTTTACCAGATGAATTCCTCGAACATGGCAAAGTGCCCGAGATGCTGGCTGAAGTAAATCTCGATAGCGAGAGTATTGCCAATTCCATTCGCGAAAAACTCAAGGCCTGCAAAATTCAATCGCGGGCTGTTTAGCCTCGGCAAAAGAAATCAATTCGCATCGCGCGCCCTTTCCACAAACTCACACATCATTTCCGCACCCTGAATCACCCTCGGCGAGCTGCGCTGCAATAAGTCGGGAGGAATAAAGCGTAATTGTCCAGTTTCCGCAGCAGTCAGGCCTTGCCAATCCGCCCACTCATCAAGCCATTCTGGCCTTTCTTCTCCCATGCCACTGACAACGATTAAGTGGGGGTCTAGTGTTAATACAGACTCCGTGCTAACTACAGGCGCTATAGGTATCGCAGAACTAAAGATGTTTTCCCCACCGCATAATCGAATGATGTTTGAGATGAGGTGCTCACCATTAAGGGTGGTGAGTGGTTCGTTCCAGACCTCATAGAATACAGGCAATGGTTCTTTATCCCGATGCTGTTCTCGTAAACTATTGAGCCGGGATATGAAGTCCGCAGCCTGTGATTCCGCGACCGTTTCAGTGCCCGCCATACGTCCGTATCGCTGCAATGAAGAAGCGATGTCTTCCAGCTCACGAGGCTCATCCAAATAAACGGTCAATCCAAGGCTACGAATACGAGCGATAATCTCTTCCCCATTGCCACTGGCCCACGCAATAACCAAGTCAGGACTAAGACTAACTAATGATTCGTAAGAAACTTCCTTGTAGGACCCAATCACGGGAATCGACTGTGCAGCCTCTGGGTAATCACTGTAGCTAACCGTTGCAACTATCTTTTCGCCGGCACCCGCAGCATACAAGGTCTCGGTAATATGAGGTGCCAAACTGACAATTCGTTCAACAGGTTCGTCTAACAATACCGTATTGCCAAAATCGTCTACTACTGATATCTGGGCGCGCGCGAATGACGCAATACAAAAAGACAGAACGAGGATCTTCAGTAAGCCCCGAAAACTTCTAAAAACTGTTTTTGCTGACATAGTTTTTTACCTAATTGATAGTTGCGTGTCTGATATTTTGAAATGATTGCAGCCCCGAGACTCTGTCGACGAATCTCTCAAACTGCAACTCCGTTGGAAGCCCAATACGAATACCATCTAACCCTTCTTGTTGCGTAAATAGTCTTATTAGAATGCCATTCTGGGCTAGCTGTTCATATCTTGTCTGGCATAAGAGTGCCGACCCTCTGCCGGTGGCAAACAAAACTGAAGAAGACCATTGAAACTCTGGAAGCAGTTCGTTCAGACATGGCAGCCAGCGTTGTTCCATCTGCCATAACCGTTTGCGCTGCTGCTGCTGCCACTTGATGTCCAACAAGGCTTGTTCGCCGACTTCCCGGGCAACAGTCGAAACCATCCAGGGGTGAGCATTCGTTTCTGTCATACTGATTAGCCTGGCGTCAGCGCAGATGAATCCTAATCTGATTCCCGCCAGACCGAAGAACTTCCCAAAAGATCTTAGAACAACCAAGCCACTATGAGGGCATGCCGACACCAGACTTTGTTCCTCTACAGCATCGACAAAAGCCTCATCGACAATGAGAAGTCCTTCCCGCTGCCTTAGCCTATTCGCCAGCTGCAATAGTCGATCTTGACACCAGAGCTCGGTGCCTGGGTTATTGGGATTAATAACAATCGCAAATCGCACGATGCCCTGTTCAACCAGTCGCTCAAGTTCTTCGAACGAGCTGTAGTCAACAGTCGTATGGTCGTGCAACAACCAGGCTTGTCGATGCTCTTGGTATCCCCAACGAGGAATAGCAACCCGAGACTTTGTAAACAATTGTGGCAATAGGCCAATAGCGAACTGTGATCCAGGAACAGCTGAAATGGCTTCTTCCTGGCAACCATAGTAGGCAGCGGCAGCCTGCTCCAGCCGGCGGTCTGATTCTGGCAAGCGACGCCAGACCGAAGGAGGCAACTTAGGAACAGGCCAGGACCATGGGCTAATGCCGGTAGAAAGATCAATCCATTGGTCTGGCGCAATGCCAAAGTGTTTTGACGCCGCGTTTAACTGCCCACCATGATCAAAATACAAGCAATCACCTCATATAGAAAAATTAGACAAAGCAGCCAAAGCACTGCCCTCGAAACCAACTGCAGACTGCGGCTTATGTCATTCGCTACGGCGGAGGGGCCAACACCCAAAAGAGGGCGCTGAGCTATCTGTCTGTGATAACTTGCGCTGCCACCCAGAGTCAGTTCTAGTGCACCCGCTCCGGCAGCCATCACGGGTCCCGCATTGGGGCTTGTCCACTGATGAGCTTGCGACCGCCAACTACGGAAAGCAGATTTGCTGTTTCCAAAGAGTGTGTATAACAACGCACTGCAACGTGCAGGAATCAGATTCAGAACATCATCCGCCCGCGCCGCCACCAAACCGAAGCTCTTGAACCGTGAATTCTTGTAGCCCCACATGGCATCCAAGGTGTTTGCTAATCGATGAAGCAAGACTCCCGGGGCCCCGAGTAGTACAAACCAAATGATTGGCGCAATCACAGCATCACTGCCATTCTCCAGGACAGACTCTACTGTGGCGCTGGCAATTTCGCTTTCGTCAAGACCACTACAGTCTCTACTTACTATTTTCGCCACTTCTTTACGCGCCAGTTGTAAAGTCGCTTCATGATCACTGCTTTGGGTTTGAAGTGCATGCTGCACCGCCATGCCATGTTCATTCAAACTCCGTAACGCCACGCAAACGTACAGCACTGCAATATTGATAATCATAACTGCCAACAGCGATTGGTCTTTTAGACTCTCGAGCAACCAATACAAAAACAGTGGTGTAGGCAGGCACAATGCGCCCCAAGCAACGGTGCCCATTACCACGTTCTGCGCAGACTCATCCTGTCTATTGCAAATTGATTCAGTGAAGCCCGCCAACTGCCCGAACAACTTAACCGGATGCCATCGAGCCGGCTCCCCCAGTAGCTTGTCTAACACAAGCGCCAGCGCTGTCGTTAATGTTGAAGAAAGAACAAGTGCTTGCATTTTAAAGAACCAAGATTCCAAGCAAGAAAATCATCACTTCGCAGAATTCGATGACACAGCCAGCACAGTCGCCGGTAAATCCTCCTATTCGCTGTATCATAAGGTTACGCAAAAGCGACGTGACGATAATGGCAGCTACAATGAGTGCAACTACTTGCCATTCCGGCAACACCACCAGCACCGCCACTAATGCAAAAAAAGACGACACCATTAATTGACTGGTGGGTGCCAGATTTATCGACGCACCTATCATACCGGAGCCGACATACTGGGTAGTGGCCATTAGTCCCATTACACAGAGTCGACCAAGCAATGGAGCTATTACCAGTAACTCGAGAAATCCGAACCTCACTATTTCAAGTAGTGCAGCGTACTTCACCAATAAAAGCAGCGTTATTACAACCACAGCCATGGGACCGCTGTGCGGATCCTTCATTATCTGTAGCGTCTTCTCCCGACTGCCCAAACCACCTACCCATGCATCTGCACAGTCCGCGACCCCATCCAGGTGCAGAGCGCCGGTCAGGCCAACGGCAAGTAACAGCAACAATGCGGAGGTCAGTGCTACAGAGAATGGGGAGATGCTGGCAAATACGAAGAGGCAGGCTCCAATGACCAGACCGACCAGGGGATACCACTTGATTGCAGCAGCTAAAACCCGCGGTTCAAATTGGTGTTGAGACCCTACTGGAAAAACCGACATGAAAGCAAACGCTGAACGGATTGCTGCCAAGGTGTCAGGCCGATTAGTTTGATCTTCTGTAGAGTCAGGTTTGGCCATTGGTAACTAGAGTGCAGTCATTGGCTAACGCCAGCCTGATCAAATGTCGCCATTTCTGATTGCAGCAGACAGGCGGACTTCAGTAGCGGTACTGCAACTGCTGCACCACTCCCTTCACCCAATCTCATGTTTAGACTAATCAGTGGCTTCGCATTCAGGGCTGCGAGTAGTTTCCTGTGGCCTCTCTCCGCTGATGCGTGACCAAACACCATCCAATGTCGAGTTTCTGCATTCAGTGACACAGCCATCAAGGCGGCGGCAGAACTGATAAAGCCATCGACCAGAACGGGTATGCCTAATTGAGCGCAACGAATGTAAGCGCCGGTCAAGGCTGCAATTTCCAATCCGCCAAAGTATTGCAAACAGTCTAACGGCGACTTAATCAGATGCATATGCGCATCGAGAGCGCGTTGTATTAGTGCGGACTTTGCTGAAACAGCTTCCTCATTCAAGCCCGTACCTGATCCAACAAACCCTTCCGCTGGCTGGTTGAGCAAGGCACACACTAATGCGCTTGCTGAGCTGGTATTTCCAATACCCATCTCACCGCCTATGAACAGATCAATTCCCTCACTAACCTGCCGCTTCCCCTGCAATAGTGCCGACTCGCAGAGCTCGCGATCCATGGCAGGTTCGGTCAGGAAGTTCCTGGTACCTGGTGCTAATTGCACATTGCGAAGCTGCGGCAACTCTTCACAAGGCGTGGCAGTTCCCATATTGATAACATGGAAATCAGCATCGAGGCTCTTGGCTAATACACTGATTGCGGCACCGCCCCGGCAAAAGTTACGGATCATCTCTAACGTGACTTGCTGGGGAAAAGCTGAAACGCCTTCATTGGCGATGCCGTGATCGCCGGCAAACACTGCAATCTGTATCTTTTCCAGTTGCGGTGTCTCCGTACCCTGCCACCCCGAAAAGAGCACGCCAAGTTGCTCCAGTTCACCTAAACTGCCCTGAGGTTTTGTCAGTGTATCCTGGCGTTTTTTGGCCGCTTCGACAGCCACACTATCTATCACCTTAACCGAATCCTCTAACCAGCATGCTGCTTGTTGCGGTGTCTGCGGATCAATGTTGTTGCTGCTGTAATTCTGACTAGTCACTGGTATCCCCCGCTTTAAGTACCTGAGGAATGCCTGCAATTAGCAATGTGACCGTTGAACAAAGGCCAGCCAGCTCCTGATTGAGAAATCCGTTTTCATCAGCAAAAGTTCTTGAAAGCTCACCCATTGGCACTATGCCCATGCCAGTCTCATTGTTCACCAGCAATAGTTTGGCCTGAGTATTGGGCAAGACTGCCAGCAGCGCATCGCGCTCCGCTTGCCAACATGACTGATGCAGGCAATTGCTCAGCCAA
Source organism: Pseudomonadales bacterium (assembly GCA_028281635.1). Lineage (GTDB taxonomy): Bacteria > Pseudomonadota > Gammaproteobacteria > Pseudomonadales > Pseudohongiellaceae > UBA9145. The sequence continues at coordinate 5,216 of JANQJM010000057.1, forward strand.
AGTGTGAGACAGTCGACTAAGATGATGGTCTGTTGATTATCGTGACGTTGAATCGCGCGCGCCAAATGCAGCGGCTCTTCCTCCAGTACCCATCGCTCATGACGTTGTTGTTGATGCTTCTCAATGCGTTGCGACATCTCTTCATCACCTGCAGTTGCTGTTGCAATGTAGACTAGATCAGAGGATGCGGATGCTTCTGCAGAGTGTTGTGCGAAGCGGCTTTTACCTGAACGCGCTCCGCCGAGTATGAGATGACATTGTTCTAACATCGCAACCGACTCATGTGACGATCACTCGCGAACCGTCTCTGTCGTTATTTAGCACTTGTGCCTTCACTCCGAATACATCATTGAGTAGTTGTTCGGAAAGAACCGATTCCACAGTGCCGACCGCTGCCACAGCTCCTTCCCGTAGGGCAATCATTTTGTCCGCTACTTTACTGGCAAGATGCAGGTCGTGTAGAACCACAAGGATGGCAACACCCTTCCGCGCAAAGGTCTGAACCATCTCTACGATCATCGCTTGGTGAGCTAAATCCAGAGATGCGCTGGGTTCGTCGAGCACCAGACAACGGTCCCTTCCATTGTCTTCCCAGATTTGTGCAGCCACTCGAGCCAGCTGTACCCGTTGCTTCTCACCTCCCGACAGGTTGATGTAAAAACGCTCTGCAAATTGATTGCAATCAACCATCTCCAATGCTGCCTCGACGATTTCTTCATTGCGGCGTTGCGAAGTGCTATGGGGAATCCTGCCCATGGTCACAACTTCAGTTACAGTGAAAGGAAATTCCAGGTTCGAACGTTGCGGTAGGATTGCCAGAGTTTTCGCTCTCTCCTGCAACGTCCACGCGGCCATCTCGCGGCCGCCGAGTTTAACGCTGCCGCTGTCCAGTCGCAGATCGTTGCAAATAGCACGCAACAAACTAGTTTTGCCAGCACCGTTAGGCCCAATGACGACAGCCGTTTCGCCAGCACCAACCGTGAGATCGATATCGTTCAGCGTCATTGATGGGCTTACGGTCGCAGAAAGACCTTGCAGTGTCAGAGTCGCACTGGCAGACATCACAAACGCTCTGGGTTGTTTAAAGCTCGACTTCTGATGAGCAGATAGAAAAATACCGGAGCGCCGACCAATGCAGTCAAGATGCCGGCGGGTAGTTCGGCTGGGGCAATAAGTACTCTGGCTGCCATATCAGCAAACAACAGCAATAAGGCCCCTGCTAAAGCGCTGGCTGGCAGTAGTGCTCTGTGATCAGGGCCTATAAAGCCACGCAATATGTGCGGCACGACAAGGCCAACAAAAGCGATATTCCCTACCACAACCACACTGACACCTACGGCGAGCGCAACGACCAGAATAAGCTCTTTCTTTACCCATTCCACATCGACGCCAAGGTAACGTGCTTCAGATTCTCCAAGAAGAAAGGCATTCAGTGCCTGGCGGTATCGGGGCAATCGCCACAACAGAACACTCGCCACCACGCCCATAAGCGCGACACGCTCCCAACTTGCACCTTCCAGATTTCCCATTTCCCAAACCGAGATGCGGCGTAACATGGCACTATCGGCAAAGTAAGTGAATAAGTTGTTTAGCGCGCTGGCGACCGCACTGATGGCGACTCCCGACAACAGCATGGTTACGACTGATGTTCCATAGCGATTGGTTGCTAACCGGTAGACGAGGAATACCGCCAGTACTGCACCAATAACAGCCCCCACTCCAACAACCGACAGACCTAGAATCTGGTTGCCTTCGATCAGCGACGCGCCAAATACGATCATGAAACTCGCACCAGCAGATGCCCCGCTGGAAACGCCAATGAGAGAGGGATCAGCCAGAGGATTGCGAAACAATCCCTGCATCACAGCACCGGAAACCGCGAGGCTTGCGCCGACTATTAACGCCATGATTGCCCTGGGCAATCGAATAGATGTCATGATGACCTGGTTTCTCTCAAAATCGCCGGAGTCAGAAACGGCGAACAACTGCAATGGAGAGATCAGGCTTGGCCCCACGGCAAGATAAAGCAGAACCACCGCTGGCAGGGCAAGAACAAGCGCGGTCATGACGCTGGAGGAGTTCAAGCGCTCCATTTCAATTTCCGCTTTCGTTCTGCAAACCATTGTGGAAACAGGGTGGCAACATCGACATGTTCGGCGACAGCATTAGCGAGCCGGTTGAGTTGAAAGTCCCGTTGTTTCGCTGCGTCATGGCTATGTTCGCTTTCGAGACCAGCCCA
>JANQJM010000061.1 GCA_028281635.1 Pseudomonadales bacterium
TCTTCCTTCCCGCAAGATGTCATGGAACAGCTCTGGGGCGCTGTGGGCGCCGTGTTTGGCTCTTGGAAAAACGAACGCGCAATTCTATACCGCCAGCAGTATGGTATCCCCGCCGAATGGGGCACAGCCGTCAATGTACAAGCCATGGTTTTCGGAAACGCAGGCAACACCAGCGCCACAGGTGTTGCCTTCACCAGAGATCCTGCTAATGGCGAGAAGGTCTTCTATGGCGAGTACCTGATCAATGCCCAGGGCGAAGATGTAGTCGCCGGAGTGCGCACGCCCCAACCCATCAGCCACATGAAGAAATCCATGCCTGCCAGTTTCAAGGACCTGGAGCGCGTGCGCGGCAAGTTAGAGCGTCATTTCAAAGATATGCAGGATTTCGAATTCACCATTGAAAACGGTCGATTGTTTATCCTGCAGACCAGGAACGGCAAGCGAACTGGGCTGGCCGCGGTGCGAATCGCTGTGGAAATGCAGAAAGAAAGGCTGATGACTCAGGAAACCGCGTTGTTGAAGATTCCAGCGGAATCTATCGATTCCTTGTTGGTTCCTGTATTCGATCCTAAAGCCTTGAAAACCGCTGCGGTAATTGCCTATGGGCTGCCAGCTGGCCCAGGCGCGGCAACGGGTCGAATAGCATTTACGGCTGCTGCAGCAGAAGCAGAGACTCGCAAGGGCAACAAGGTTGTACTTTGCCGTACTGAAACTTCTCCCGATGATTTGAAAGGCATGTTGCATTCCCAGGGCATTCTAACCTCACGCGGCGGAGTCTCTTCCCACGCCGCATTGGTAGCCCGACAACTCGGCAAAGTATGTGTTTGCGGCGCAGGCGATATCAACATCAATTACGAGAAGCGCACCCTAACCGCCGGGAAAGTCGTGCTCAGTGAAGGAGATTATATATCCATAGACGGCAGCACTGGAGCAATCTACAAGGGCATGATCGAAAGTGCGGATTCGGAAGTTAAACGGGTACTGGAAGGCAGCTTAAGGCCGAAAAGCAGCTATACCTATGAGCTTTTTCAGACCGTAATGCAGTGGGCTGACAAACATCGAAGCCTTAAAATTCGCACCAATGCTGACACGCCGGCAATGGCAGAGCAGGCGGTCGCATTTGGCGCCGAAGGCATCGGTTTATGTCGAACTGAGCATATGTTTTTCGACGGTGATCGCATCGATTACATGCGCCAGATGATCCTGGCTGTAGACGAAGTCCAAAGACGATCTGCCCTCAAGAAGCTCCTGCCATTTCAACGCAAAGATTTCATTGGCTTGTTCAAGGCAATGAATGGTCGACCGGTTACTATTCGTTTATTGGACCCGCCACTACATGAGTTCCTGCCCCACGACGATGTCGTCCGTCGCCAGCTCGCGGAAAAACTTGGCGTTCCCTTCGATTTTGTAATCGATCGAATCAAAGCCTTGCACGAAGAGAATCCCATGCTTGGTTGTCGAGGCTGTCGCCTGGGTATTCTCTATCCAGAAATTACCGAAATGCAGACCCGCGCAATTTTTGAAGCTGCCGCGCAAGTCCTGAAGAGTAAAACGCGCGTAAAGGTCAACCCAGAGATCATGATTCCTCTGGTTGGCTTTCGCGAAGAACTCGCCGACCAGTTACGCACAGTTCACCGTGTGGCCGCCGAGGTGATGAAATCAAGAAAAGTGAAGATCAACTACATCGTCGGCACCATGGTAGAGGTACCAAGAGCTGCCATCACGGCCGACGAAATTGCCAGAGAAGCAGATTTCTTTAGCTTTGGCACTAATGATCTGACTCAAACTACCCTGGGTCTAAGTCGCGACGACATGGGCCTGTTCTATGATGAATATCAGCGCAAGGAAATCTACAACCAGAATCCTTTCGCCAGCCTGGATCAAACCGGTGTCGGTAAATTGATGGAATTTGCGGTGGCCAATGGCCGCAATACCAGGCCCGATCTTAAGCTTGGTATTTGCGGTGAACACGCCGGTGATCCCTCATCTATCGATTTTTGTCATCGGGTAGGATTGAATTACGTGAGCTGCTCGCCTCCACGGGTGCCAGTAGCCCGCCTGGCTGCAGCACAAGCCAGGTTGCGTAATCGCGCCTGAAACCATGCATGCATCGAGGCTGTGTTTCCAGACAGTCTCGAAGATTGAAGACTTAGTCCTGGATTCGGTTCTCGTTGCTAAAATGAGACCTGTGGCGCTTCTTGAATTTCCGCACTGTCCTCGAATTCAAGCAAACTTGCATCGGCACCATGCCCAAACATTCCGGCTACTGCAACCGGAGGAAATGATTGACGATAGGTGTTGTAGGACATTACCTGATCATTAAAGGCTTGCCTGGCAAATGCTACCTTGTTTTCAGTAGCCGTAAGCTCCTCAGTAAGCTGCATCATGTTTTGATTCGCTTTGAGGTCTGGATAGGCTTCCATCACCACATTCAGTCGCCCTAGCGCACCCGCCAGAGCCCCCTCCTGACCTGCCAGTTCACGAATCGCAGCTGCATTTCCAGGATCCGCTGCCGCTGCCGCCAATCCAGATGCCGCGGCATTACGGGCAGCTATTACAGATTCCAAAGTTTCTCGTTCATGTTTGATGTAGGCTTTAGCAGTCTCTACCAGATTTGGAATCAAATCGTAACGTCGCTTTAACTGCACTTCGATCTGTGCAAACGCGTTCTGGTAACGGTTTCTTAAACTGACTAGTTGATTGTAGATCCCAACTACATAGAAGAAGAATACCGCGATAATCACAAGCGTGATTATGAAAGAAATATCCATAGGTTTAGCGCCTCATGTATCTCTAACCTGGCCCCCATTATTCCATTTATCAGGCGAGAAATCTGCAACACAGATAACCTCGATATTGATGGCAATCCTGGCTCTGGAAGTCTGCTTATCTTCAATGGGGATATCTGCTAAGCTGAGCAGAAGCTCCCAAAAAACATTAAAAATAGAATAACAACCATGAGCACAGCTGTTCTCGCCGCGTTATCGTTGCTTCCCATTGTCTCAGTTGCAATCTTCCTGGTGTTGCTGCGATGGCCCGCAAGCCGCGCAATGCCAATTGCTTATATCGTCGCTGCAGGCCTTGCGTATCTGGTGTGGCAAGTGTCGACGACCAAGATTCTTGCTGCGAGCATGAACGGACTGATGGTGGCAGCGGAACTCATCTATATCATCTTTGGTGCAATCCTACTGTTAAACACCTTGAGGGAAAGCGGTGCCATCAACACCATTCGCAAAGGGTTTTCTGATATCACACCCGACCGTCGCATCCAGGTAATCATCATTGCTTGGCTGTTTGGCTCGTTTATCGAAGGGTCTGCGGGTTTTGGGACACCAGCCGCCGTCGCTGTCCCACTTATGGTCGGTCTCGGATTTCCCGCTATGGCGGCGGTTGTCGCCGGCATGATTATCCAGAGTACGCCAGTGTCATTTGGCGCCATGGGCACACCTATCCTGGTTGGAGTAAATACAGGTCTCTCAGCCGATCCCAATATGGCAGCCTATGCGATCGAGCGTGGATTCGCTGAATGGGATGCATTCCTGGGTTTTATCGCAACCAAGGTCGCGCTCATTCATGCTCTTGGTGGCACCTTTATTCCACTCATGGTCACCGCCATCATGACCCGATTCTTCGGCAAAAACCGGTCCTTCTCGGACGGATTCAAGGTGTGGAAGTTTGCTTTATTCGCAGCATTTTCAATGACCATTCCCTACTATGCGGTAGCGTCTTTTCTTGGCCCGGAGTTCCCATCCATGTTTGGTGGGTTAATCGGGCTCGCGATTGTCGTCACCGCCGCCAAGCAAGGGTTCCTGATGCCTGCGCAAGCAGAGACCTGGGATTTTGACGATAAGGCGAATTGGGAGTCAGAGTGGACCGGTGCGCTCCAAACAACCGATAACGATGATGCCAGCGCCACCATGAGCTTGATGCGCGCCTGGTCTCCCTATCTTTTTGTGGCTGGACTGTTGGTACTGACACGACTGCAAGTAGGATTTCTAAACCTGAGTGCATTTTTGCGCGATGACTCACCGTTTATCACCTGGGTTTGGCCACAGATCTTTGGCAGTGATATCACCCATTCATTTCAACCATTATGGTCTCCGGGCACGATATTCATCCTGGTTTCATTGATTACCATTCTGTTACATGGAATGAGTGGTAGCTCCTATAAGACTGCCTTCTCCGGCTCCTTGAAGACACTCGTCCCCGCGTCTACGGCACTGGTGTTTACAGTTCCCATGGTGCAGGTGTTTATTAACTCCAGCGGTGGAGCAGCAGGCTATGAGCAAATGCCGATCGCTTTAGCGGAGGGAGTAGCAAACCTGGCAGGTTCGGCTTGGCCATTTTTCTCCACCTTCATCGGCGGCCTGGGAGCATTCGTTGCCGGCAGCAACACCGTCAGTAATATGATGTTTTCCCTGTTTCAGTTCGGAGTCGGAGAGCGCATCCTGGTTGACCCGACCTGGATAGTTGCCCTGCAGGCGGTTGGCGGCGCTTCCGGGAACATCATCTGTGTGCACAATGTAGTGGCAGCCTCGGCGGTCGCAGGCTTGATTGGCAAGGAAGGTTCGGTTATTCGCAAGACTTTGTTGCCATTCTTTTACTACGCATTGATGACTGGGGCGATAGGCTACGGTATTGTAAATATGAGTAGCGGCATTGTTAACGCAGGATTCATTGTCGCTGCCCTGATAGTGGCAACGATTGTTTACCACATCTTAAAATTCAATAGACCGAGTGCAGGCTGAGCCCAACTTCAGCCAACGCAATGCCTGATCACGAGCATCATCAGGATACCACCGCTTCCCGGCAGTTAATCATGGCCACTGCCGGACATGTCGATCATGGCAAGACTTCACTTATCAAACATCTTACAGGGGTCGATACCGATACCCTGAAGGAAGAGCGAGCGCGCGGGCTTACCATCAATCCCGGTTACGCCTACCATCACTTCGAAGATCCTTCCGGATCTGGCGATCAGATAACGCTCGGTTTCGTTGACGTGCCCGGGCATGCTGATTTCATCCCTAATATGTTGGCTGGCGTTGGCAGCGTAGCCAATGCTTTATTGGTAGTAGCGTGCGACGACGGTGTCATGCCACAAACAAGAGAACACCTTTCCATACTGCAATTGTTAGGAATTCAACAGGTGGTGGTTGTGCTTACCAAGATTGATCGTGCCCCAGCGGAGCAACTTCAGAATACAGCATCCGATATCGCACGACTGCTGCATGCAAAGGGGTTCGAAAATACGGAATTCTTCCCGGTAAACAATCTTACCGGTGAAGGCACGACAGAGCTATTGAGCCACCTAAAGGAAAAAGCAATTCATACCACCAGTTCGACTACTGGAGAGTTCCGCAGCAGATTTCTTGTGGACAGGAGCTTCAGCGTTAAAGGTATCGGCACGGTAGTCACCGGCACGCTCAAACAGGGGCAGCTCCCGTGCACCGAACAACTGGTTCTCAGCGCAACCGGAGAAGAAGTGAGGATTCGAGCACTTCGACTTGACGACTATGCTATTCAGCAACTGCAGCCTGGCCAGCGTGCGGCCGTGAACATTAACATCGCTCACGATAAGGTACAGAGGGGCGACTGGCTACAGGAGAAAGCCAGTTATCAACCCAGCTTTCGAATCGATACCGAACTGATACTTTTGGATGAGAAGGTCAGGCTCAGGTCCAGCGCTCAGTATCACCTCTACATAGGTGCTTCACACCATGTGGTAAACATCCGCGCGCTGGATGAAGCCGACAGCTTGTACCAAGTCCGCTCGCTAGAATCAATGCATGCTCACCACGGCGATCGCTTTGTTATCCGCGATCCCGCAGCCAAGAACACAATTGGCGGAGGCAGGGTGCTAGATATCTTCGTGCCACGTAAAGGCCGGTCCAGTGCAGCGAGATTGGATGAACTCAAAAGCAAGCGTGAGCCTGCAGCGGAGGCTCTGGTGGCACTGCTTGAAGCAAGCCCATACGGCATTGATTGCAAGCAATTCTCTTGCAACTATGATCTCACTTCTGCCGCCCTGGAATCGCTGCTCGATCAGACGAGAGAGAGTGTCAGCTCAGTAAGCTTGAAAGGCTCTGACAGCCCACGGCTACTATCAAACTCGCGCCTGTCTGAATTCAACACGCTGATCCTTAAACAGATCTCTTCCTACCACTCTGCCAATAAAAGCTCGCAGGGAATCAGTGAACCGCAACTCAACAGCGCATTGGGCTTTCAGGGGTCGCCCCTACTCTTGAACGCAATCCTTAAACTACTGATCCAACAAGGCTCAATTGACCGCACTGGAACCGTTCTACATCTACCCACTCACCAGGCGAGTCTGAGTGAGGAAGAAGAGCAATTTCTTGCCAAGATTCATCCCATTCTCAAACAAGCCGGGAACATCCCGCCGCGCACGAGAGAATTAGTGGAACTTACTGGTATTCCCTTACGACCGCTGGAACGAATTCTCAAGCAATGCTCAAAGTCAGGAATTCTCATCAAAGTGGCAGACAACAGGCACTATTTGCCAGAGACTATCGCCGAACTGGCGGAGTTTACCGAGCAGTTAGCCAAATCCTATGATGCTGATAGCGGCTTTTCCGTCATTCAATTTCGTGACGCATCTGGTATCGGGAGAAATCTCTGCATTGAAATTCTGGAGTACTTCGACCGGATTGGTTTTACGCGTCGTGAAGACAACGCCCGCTTTATACGTACCCAGAAAGAAAACATTTTCGGCTAGGGATACCGAATTAGTAATCGAAAATTTAAATTCGCCACACTCCTGTTTCCACGATTGACCTGTATCAATAGAACACCCGAATTGCATTGAGCAATGTCCTGTCTGGCCCCACACTGGGCTTATAAAACTACTCGCAGTGATAGGAGCCGATCATGAAACATGACCAGTACAGGTGGTCTTTTAGACGATATCGAACAGCGGTACTACTCGCTGGCATTGCTATCGCGTTAACACGCTGCATACCATCCCCCGATGAAACCGAAGAATTCAGGTTGCCAATTAGCATCAACGAAGTAATGGCTTCATTAATCAACCACTCAGCAGATCCAATTTGGATTGCTGCATGGCGTAATCCGCAGAGTGATCGCGATTGGCGAGAACTTGAACATCTCGCCAGACAACTCCAGCTTGGCGGTTCGCTCATCACCATTCCTGGCACTGGTCCAGTAGACACGATGTGGACTGGTCGTAGTGAGTGGATAGAGTACGCCAACGCACTATCTGAGGCAGCCGGACGCGCAATCAATGCTGCGCGCAGTAAAGACGCGGAACTCATAGGACGGGCCGGAGATGAAATAGTAGACATCTGTGAGAGCTGCCATATAGATTTCAAGCCGGACCTTCCGACCATGAACATCTATGGTGAACTTTCGCCAACTCCCAGTGGCAATCGATAGGAGCAAGGCTTATAGAGCCAGCTGCTTGGCCGGCGTTTTTTCACTACTTTACCCATCGAAATCTTTATTGCTACTCTAGGCTGCAGCGTTACCAGATCTGTAGCCTGATCCGGTAACAGGATAAAGAACTAGCAGAAGCAGCACTGGGTCAGATGGGACTAGAAATTGATAACACGGACTTCAAAGCCGAAGACTTTGCGCTGTTCCGTGACCGTCTGCAAAGCAATCTAAGAGCATTGCAATCTCTGCTCAAGCGACCTGGCTTTGGCGAAGGCCCGTTGTCCTTTGGCGCAGAACTCGAACTCTACATTGTCGATAAAGAAGCCAAACCACTGCACATCAATCAAGAGATTCAACGCCGACTCAACGACCCCCAACTCACGTTGGAACTCAATCGCTACAACCTGGAATACAATTTCAGCCCCTCCTTGCTGAGCGATGGCTGTCTAGGCTTAACTCAAAGCGAGGCCATCGGTGCTTTAAATCGCATCAATAATGCAGCGTCTCAGCTTGGAGGCAGTATCGTACCTATCGGAATACTTCCCACACTGCAACAATCTGACACTGGCTACCATGCAATGACGCCGCTGGATCGATTTGAAGCACTTACAAATGAGCTCACTGAGATTCGCGGCGGACCCTTCACCATCGCAATCGAGGGCGAAGAAGCCTTGCAGCTAGCGATGGATGATGTAACTCTGGAAGGCGCCAATACTTCCTTTCAGATCCATCTTCGAGTGCCACCACAAGAATTCGCTGATTTCTATAACGCCGTGCAACTCGTCACTCCACTCGTGCTCGCGATGGCAACCAATTCCCCTACTTTATTCGGGCACCGACTGTGGCAGGGAACTCGTGTTCCCCTGTTTAAACAATCGATTGAT
>JANQJM010000133.1 GCA_028281635.1 Pseudomonadales bacterium
CTGACCAGCTTGTCATGACTGACATGCCATTCACCGATGTCATGACCGAGTACAGACTGTGGTGTGGGCACCGATGAGTCGTAGCTAAAACCTTGAGGCAGGTAATAGTCCAGTTCAAACTGTGCAAAAGCTGTGTGACTGAGCAGCAGCGTTCCAATGAGAATGAGAGTTTTTTTCATAAGAATCAGATTTATCGAACAGTGATTTAGTTGAATCCCTTTTGTTGCGGTAAAACTAGAATACAACAACGGACATTATTATTTGTCGAAGCTTCCCAACCATCTGTCTTTACATGGGGAATGCCGTGGCCATTCCAACGCAACCGTACTTTGTTTAGTGGCTCGACCGCTTCACAGAATAAAGGCCGCCAGCAGAAAAATACAGTGCTGTGGCTATAGCAGCATCCCTTTATCCAATATCCCGCAATTAAAATACTCTGACTCTTTTGATTCACATCAGAGCACTTCTCACATTTGATACATAAAATTGCCAGCTGACGAATCTGCATCCTCAGATCGAATTAGCAAGGCTCAAAATGAAACGTTTCATCTCCGATCTTTCGCCGAGAAAGGCAGCAATGATTGTAGGGCTTGCGTTTATCTCTTCGATGCTTGTCGTGATCCTGGTTGATGACTTCCTATTAGCCAATTTTGTCATTCCAGGAGATACGGCAGCTTTAGCCTTGGATATTGAGACAAATCCAGCGCGATTTGGATTTGCTGTTGCTGGTTATCTAGTTGTACTTGTCCTCGATTCTATTATCGCCATAGCTCTTTACGTAGTGCTTAAAAAGGCCAATGAAAGTCTTGCTATGTTAACCGCAGCACTCAGACTTTTTTACGCAATTACTTTGATGTTTGGGTTGTTTTCGCTAGTTTTACAACTCATTGATGTTTATGGCTATGCGTCGATAAAGCTTGTCGGATACCTATTCTTCGCGTTTCATCTCCTGGTACTAGGTTATTCTGTCTTCAAGTCAGGGTACTTGCCAAAATGGCTCGGTATCATACTGATGTTTGCATCATTCACATATATTGTATTTTTTGTGGATATTAACCTGCCTGAAATCATTTCGGTGGGAATTATGTTGATTATGGCAATAGCAGAGCTTTCATTGAGCATTTGGCTATTAGTGAACAGAAACCAGCTATCCTACGCAGATTAGGTCAGAGGCGAATCGCAGTAGATTCACCTGTCTTCTAAGAGAGAAAGGGCGATATTGACGCTGGGGAGGTGGTTTCTTACGTGGGTTTCGAAGTCGGTCATTGCTGCTCCCTCTTATTATTGGACAATATAAGAATATTGTTGACCCTCTCCGGTTTAGTCAGGTTTAGTGCCAAAATCAAAAATATCGTTTCTATAGCTCACAATAAGTTCACGGCCTGGATCCAGGCCAGAGGGAATCTGGTACCCGGATACAGTTCGATTTAGGTTGAAAATCCGTGGAATCGCAGTAATCTGGCATCTTTATATTGCCCTGCTTTCCGACTCTCTCAGGAGATTGAACATGAAAACTCTGAAACGGCTCGTACTGATCACCACCCTGGCGATCCTGTCTTTTCCCGTATCTGCACAGTTCGATAATGTAGGTTCCATTAATTTCCCAACCTCCGCTTCCGGTGAAGCGCAGCAGCATTTTCTGCGGGGAGTGGCGATTCTGCACAGTTTCGGCTGGGAACAGGCGGTCGAACAATTCCAGGCGGCACAAGCCATCGATCCAGATTTCGCACTTGCTTACTGGGGTGAATCGCTTTCCTACAACCACCCATTATTTTCGGAAATGGATGCTACCCAGCCGCGGGAAGTACTACAGCGACTGGGCGCAACAAAAGCAGAACGCCTCGCGAAAGCGCCAACAGATCGTGAGAAAGGTTTTCTTAATGCCGTTGAGATTCTGTGGGGCGAAGGGGAGCTGGACGCTCGCCGCATCGGTTACATGGAAGCGATGGAGGAGCTGTACGAGAAGTACCCAGATGACCACGAAGTGGCTTCGTTTTATGCGCTGGCCATCTTAAGTGCCCGCTCTGCCGCTGGTGGAGACCTGGATTACCGCATGGCGATCCGTGCCGGTACCATCGCATTGGAAATCTTCAATGCCAATCCTATGCACCCGGGGGCAGCACACTATACGATTCACTCTTTCGACGATCCAATTCATGCGCCGCTGGCACTTGAGGCAGCCTATCGATTCGCCGATATTGCACCGGCTGTTTCCCACGCTCGACATATGCCGACTCACATCTTCATTCAGCATGGCATGTGGGACTTGGTCTCAGGACATAATCAATCCGCTTACGATGCGGCGGTGGAGCTCTGGCGTCCCGGCCAAAGCATGGGGGATGCCATTCACTCATTGGATTGGGGCCAATACGGCGACTTGCAGCGCGGCGACTATGAGCATGCCCGGCTCTGGATAGAAAGAATCGAAACCATGTCCAGCCAGGGTGGATTCACAGAAGGTGGCGCACGGGGTCAAGCTGGCGCTGCACGGGCCAGAAATACTGTTGGTCTTACCCGCAATCGCTACATCGTGGATACCGAGGAGTGGAAGATTCAGAATGTAACTGAAGACTCACCCGACCATGAACTACTAGCCACGGCACTCTCGGCCTACCATCTAGAGGATGAAGCTGCACTGCAAGCAGCAGAGCAGGAACTGAAGCGCCGCGTTGACACGGGAAGCGGTGGCTACACTGCCATCATGGCAAATCAGGCTAGCGCCCTTTTGCATGCAGGCATGAACCATCCTGACGTGGCCGTTCGGTTTTTTGACCAGGCGGTAGAAATTATTGAGCCTATGGCACCACCACGAGGCTCAGCTAACCCAATCAAACCCCTCTATGAAATGTATGGGGAAGTACTGATCGATCTTGGTCGCCACGGGGATGCAATTGAGCAGTTTGCAATATCCCTGGAGCGTATGCCCAATCGGCCACGCTCGCTGTTAGGTATGGCACGCGCGCAGGCTGCAACCGGACACGTAACGGAAGCGGCTGAGTATTATCAGATGTTGCTCAACATTTGGGAGGGTGATGACAGTTTCGAAGGAGTTATAGAAGCGAATAGCTACCTCGAACAAGGAGATTAAGGACTAAGGGGCCAGAGTAATGATATAGAACTGTATTGTTACTCTGACCCCAACTCTTCTGCAGACCAGACTGTAGTAGTGACAAACAGAAAACCAACAAAGAGATAGAGCCTTAGTCTGGTCATAAACTAATGCGCAACCCAAGGCGGCTCTATCAATAACTCTGCATCCATACCAGGCTTTGCTATCCATTTCTGCGCGCGACCATAGATATTGTCTCCACCATATAAGATGCCTTCTGAAAAAACACTAAAGCTGTGAACTTCACGAAACCCATCAGGTAGTTCTCTGGGCACCACCCAGGTGTATTTTTGATTGCCCTCAAAATCGAAATTGATAAAGCGCAGTGGATTGTGAGCTGTCATCCAAAAATCATTTTCATTAACGATGACATCTAAGGCCATTCCAGAAATATCAATTCGCCGCTCGAAGTTAAATTCTGTTTCGCTCTCCCCTGTTCGCCAGATATTGACACCGTAACCCGATCGGTCCAGGACGAAAATGCGGCCCTCCGGTCCTATTCCAAGCGAGTGAATACCATTGGTTCCACCGGGACCAGTTCCCTCACTACCAAACTCTGTTAGGTAGTTCATGTCGTTGTCATAGACAACAACCCTATTATTAATCAATCCATCTGCCACCAGAATGCGCCCGTCTGGCATAAACGCTACATCCTGTGGGCTACCATAATGCGTGGCGTCTTTGCCAGGCACACCCTTTTCCCCGTAGGTCGCAATAAGCTTGCTGCCATCATTTGCCAGCACGTAGATCTGATGATGTGTTTGATTGATCACCCATAATTTACGCTCAGGGTCATAGGGGCTGACTCTGATACGTTCCGGGCCGGGGCCATCGGCCCCTTCACAGAGATAGTCCAGATGATCCCAGATTTCGATCACCTTGCCATTGGTATCCAGAATAAAGATACAGTTTTGCCAGGTCCTTCTTTCTCCTTCGCTTAACACGCTTATACCCAGCTCTCCGGCAAAGCCATGAAAATCATCAGGCACATCTAAAGGTATGCGCGTTTCACCCCTCTGGCTAACAATAAGACGATCAGGAGAATCAGCCAGCACTCCCGATGCACCACCAAAGGCAAATCCTTTCTTTGCAAAAGGCTCAGCCCAATATCTGACAACCTCGTATGGGCTCTCTCCAACGTCACCTATATCGCTTTCTTCTTGCGCAGCTGAAAGCTTTGGCAACAGGCTGATCGCTAACAGCAAGCTTGAGGACAAAGTTGTTTTCATCATAGTGGCTATACCCTAGTGTCTGACACTGTCAGCAGCTTTTTATAGAACGTCCGTACACTAATAGATGGTGAGAGCGGATTTTCCACAAGGAAGACTGCTTCCAAATGTTCAAGTTTAAGATTTGGGAACCCAAAAAAACACTTCCCAATCACGCAGCGGCTCTATGCCGGGAGACGACGGCACATCCAATGACCTGCCCTCGCCTGCCCACTGCTGCATCATATCCAGTCTTTCTTCTCCGAAAATCTCGATAGCTTCCATTTCATAAGTTTCATCGCCTATTCGAAGCCAACCATCACCTCCCCGATCCCGTACACGTTGTGCCCAATATCCCCCGTCCGGTCGAGTTGCCGTAATTACACCTTCAGGAGTACCCACCCAGGATAAGTACACAACAACGGGCGGGAATCCCGCCTGTTTCATCATCAGCGGGCCGTCATGTATATCGTTCAAAGGCGTGAAATCACCTGGGGAAGGAGTAATTGTTCCCCCAATGATAACTCCAGGTAGGCGACCAAGACCTTGATTACTTAAATAGGGAGCAGTCGACATCCAGCCGATTACTGCAACTACGATCGCTGCGCCCACACCCAGTCCAATCGCTTTTGATGTTTTCATTTAAGTCTCTCCTTTAACTCGCCAAAATCAAAAACTGTCAACTTCGATGTAACACTTCTAAGTTAAATACCACGTCAGAACAAACAAGGAATACTCAACGTGACAAAACTGTAGAACACAACTAATACTCGACAACATTTCGCTGAGTAACTTCCCAGTAGTACCACTTGGCGACTACTTGTTCGGTCCCGTCATCAGCGACTCTGATTGTTACTGGATCCCGGCCTATGACTTCAGCAAACTCTTCAGGGTTGTACACAAGCGTTGCAGTCATTTCGTATATTTTGCCATCGATTTTTAATCTCACCCTCGGATCACGCTCGACGTTTGCCCACCACTGTTTCTGATTGGGAAATTCTCTTTCCAGTCGTTCATTTCTTGCGCTGCCGCCGATGTAGAGTTTATCGCCGCGAGGTGTTGGCAGGATTGTGACTGAATAAGGAATACCGTACCAGGTGCGGGTCTCCAGCATGATGGTATTGCCCCGGTCTGGATGAGCAACGTCATAGACCCAATCCCAATTCTCCACAGGGTCCCGCACCACCTCTCCCGTCAGCCACAAACCAGGCCAGGTCATACGATCTCGCTGATTGTACGCTTCGGTAGTGTAGTCCATGTACTCAGGCTCGAGCCCGGTAACACGGAGTGTAAGTAGCGCAATAATTACCAGAAACACTAGCCCCAGCAGACCAAATCGTAATTTGCGCATAGCTCCCCTCGGCGAATCATTATTGTTTGTTTATAGAATAGAGTTAAGATACAACGACATTGGAGCTAATGCATGGCAAAAATAATCATACAAAATGCTGCCGCGGTTCTAATCAGTCTGTTTATCGCGATTCTACTTCTGGCAGGCATAGAGTGGATAGGCATAATACTTCATCCATTTCCGTCAGATTTCGCAGGAACTCGCGAAGAAGTGGCGCAACACGTTGCCAATTCTCCCGCCTGGATTCTGGCCTTGCTGGGAGGCGCTGGCTGGGCTATCACCATGTTGGTCGCAG
The DNA here is from genome assembly GCA_028281635.1 of Pseudomonadales bacterium. Taxonomy (GTDB): domain Bacteria; phylum Pseudomonadota; class Gammaproteobacteria; order Pseudomonadales; family Pseudohongiellaceae; genus UBA9145. Next base: position 5,964 of record JANQJM010000133.1, read on the forward strand.
TATGGCTTGCGACACGTCTCAGCTCAAGTAGACATCCAGCGTATGGTGCAGGCGTCGGGTTACTACTGCTAAGCAGTGCTATTTTCAACATGCTGATGCTGCCCTATCCTATCTGGTACTGGGTACTCAACCTTGTCTCACTGCCACTCGGAATTTACTTTGGTATTCATTTCAGCAATAACACTTCCGCAAAACCGACTTAAAATCTACAAAGGAAGGAAGCCGCGAAAAACAGCAGCTATCCCGTGTCCTTGAGATCAGTTTACTGAAAGCCACAGCTACCTGGCATCTGCTTTCAGACTCCACCTGAGTGAAATTTCAACACATCCTCCAATACAGTCTCAGAAGTTATTTCACTTAGCGTCGAGTCAAGTGTGTTGCGGTTAATGTAAACCCGTGTATCAACAATCCAATTACCGCCAGCAAGCAAAGAGTGAGCATAATTCCCCAATGAGTTACCACATCTGTGGTTGCTTGAAGCTGAGCGGCAGTATATGCAACAGCTCCAAAGAAGATGGCCAGTGATAAACACACAACAAAGAAACCACCTTTCGCACTCTCCCGAAGCACAACGACGACATAGAGACAGACAACACCCAATACTGCAATAGCAGCACCAGCCAGGCGCATAAGAACGAGGTATAGCGGGAGGACATGACTGGAGATTTCAGCGGGAATCACGGCATAGTGATGGGGCATAAAATCAATCCGTGCTGCATAAACGAGGCCAAAAATAACCGTATACAGACTTAGCCCTACCGTTAGAAGGCGAGCGAGTTTTTCCATAGTGTCCTTCCTTTTATAAGCTGAGTTATGAAACGAATCTGACTCGCTCCCAAATCAGACTAAGAATAATTGCGATAGTAACCACTAATACATATCCAACCATTGCATCGCCCTGCTCGAATCCGTCGCGGCCACCTGGGAATGCAACGCGACCCGCATTAAAGAGTGCGTGCAACAGCACTATTGAAAATACGCTACGCCCCAAGTTTGAATATAACTGAACATAGATCACTCTGAAGGCAACTGTGGCAAAAAGCCCCCATGCAATTAACCCTGTCGATTGACCAATCTGTATCATGGAAGGCAAATGCCAAAGCGCCCAGGGAATGCCAAGCATGATGCCAACAAGTGTAGGGGAAAACCGCTTTAGTAATGGATCAGTAGCGTAGGCTGTATAACCAATTTCTTCTGCAATCGCCCCCAGCGCAAATACCAAGAACACCAAGGGAAATTGCGAGCCAATATTCCAGCAAGTCGGCAAGTCAAATCCCAAAAAGCCCATTGTTACAGCAACCAGCAAGTAAAAAGCAGTTGGCAAAGCTAAACAGATAAACCATCCAGAAGCTCGCAATCGGTCCCCATCAACGAGGCGACGAAGCAGCGATCCAACACCTTGCCAGCCACTCGTGCGATAAGTGAGCAGGACCGCTGCCAAGGCAGGCATAAAGACTGCCCCGGCATCCGTAATTGGCAGGCGATCGGGAAGCCCCTGAATGCTCACGAACTGACTAAGCAGCCACCAGGGTATTGACAAAATAAGTGTCAAGAAAAGGAATCTTACTGGAGAGGCAGAATCCAGAAATTCTTTCGAAGTCATTGGGAAAACTGTTCAGTTTAAAGCAAGTACATGGGGGCCTTTAGCTGAATTCAAAAGCCAACAAGCAAGCTCAATCTGTCAATTCTTCGCAGTTTAGCGCTTACTTCGATTCTCAAGATAGTCAGTTATCAAACTGCCAAAACCCTTGGAAACCTTTTTGTATCGCCGTTTGTCTTTGAACATCAAATAGTGAGTTGAAAGCCCACCAAAGTAGATATCCATAATTCGAATCAAGAAGTCTTTGTCTGGTTTTGAGATGGGTGTTTCGAAGAAAAACGATATCTTGTCACCCCAGTCGTCAAGGCTGTCTTCCATCATAATCTTCAGACGCTTTTGATACTCGGCATTGTGTTGGCTCTGGCTAATGAAGTAATAAAGGGCAATGACCCGTTCCGGGCTCTCATCCAGAAACTCCATCATATAGTCGGATACGAAATTTATGTAGTCGCCGAGACTTCTATAACTGGAAGGGTCAAGGTCTTCGCTGAATTGTTCGATTGTAGAATCGAGAATGTATAAATAGAGATCTTCAATTTGAGGGAAATGATGAAAGATGCCGCCTTTGCTTATGCCAGCGACATCAGCAATCCTATTCGCAGATAGCTCTTGAAATCCATGATCCCTGACTATCGACAATGCCGCCTCTATCAGCTTTTGTTTAGTCCTATTTGCCTGTTCTTTCCTTGAGTTCATACCTAAGCTGCCGTTTCAGATCCATGACAAACAATTTTCGACGATTGATTTTGCATTCTTATTAACGCAATAACCATGCGAGATAACCAAACGGTCGAAGTCCCAGGAAAGTACTTTTTCCTTGCTTTTACCTGCCAAACTTCTATCTGTGAAAGATGCCTTTAAATCAAGCGAAACTCCACCCTCTTTACCTAAAACACCAGCCAAATGCTTCACCTGTCGCCAAAACCATGGGTCTTTTGCGGTGACATGCTTCTGAATGATATCGGTAACGATAAGAGTTCGGGACTTCTTATGAAAGAAGACGACTTCGTCCAGGTAGAAGCTTCCAGCGAAGATATGATATTCGATTTCATCACCCCATTCCGGATTGGTGTCACTGCCAAATACTGAATCTGCTTCGATGTCTTTATGCGACTCGGGGAAATTGGGCGAAACCCATACTTCAGCATTTGGGAATTTTACCTTGAACGGATTAACGCCCAGGCTGTGAATCCTGTTCGGGGCAATAATAAAACTCACTGGACCAAGGCGTTTTAGTGCATCAATGCGATTGGGAGTTGGTGCAACCGGTGAGTGTATCCACAGTTTTCCGGATTCCAGACGAACTATTGTCATCCTTGTTGAAAAAGGAATTGTAAACATCCGAACAGGATCACCATCCATTATCCAAAGATCAGTACCGAATAATTGAAGAGCGCTCATTGAAATTAACTCTCGGCTAATAGCACCAGGATTCTGAACTCCACGCTGGAACGCTCTGCATGTATAGAGGTCGCATCATGCTTGAAGGCCGTGTGTGGGCACGACCAATGTCTAGCACCCGGCTTAGAATCAAAAGTCTTGAACAATAGCGCTTCACTATTTTTCAGCAGAGGAAACCAGTACCACTGATGCCTGGGACTAAATTTGTAGTAACCAATTTGACCAATTCGGTTGTCGTAGACCACCTTAATAGTTTCAAGATCCTCATCTGCAGCAGTATTAATATCTACAAAAGCCAAGGGATAGGACAATATGACTCCAGATACAGACTGCCATAAGTTAACGATCAGGAAGTGGCCTCTTTCCCAACGCGGGTAGTCATCTGGCAATAGATCGCGAAGCCTGGAAAACCCTGCTTGTTCTGCGTAGTCTGCGTGAGCCAGATGAATGGGCTTCCTCTTACTCGCGCCAGGTATTGAGCTACGAATTGTGTGATCAAAAATCAATACCTCTTCTATTGATGGATATTCCAGCAGCTCTTTTTCAATAACAGGATAGCTCGCTCGTATTGATTCATCAGTGGGAGGTGTTTGAAATACCATTGGCGCATTGACTAACTCAAATCCCTCATCAAGCAGGGCTGGTCTTTTCCTGGCAATCCTACCATTGCGGATAGAGACTACTCTCTCTTCTACTTTCGTTTCCTGAACATAGCTATCAACTTCACTTGGCGTGCTATCGGTAGCGTAGTTAATAGTACCTTGCATTATCGGGCGGTGTACTTCACGTCGTTTCATTTAGTTAACTACCTCTTGGCAAAAAAGTTTTCGTCAATGTGACTTTCATTAGTCCTGAATTCTCGTTGTTGCAGGTACGCTTCCCTGAGAAAAAGATAAGAGTCGCCAGTAATCATGTCGTCGAGGTAGAGAAACTCGCTACGAAGATCGGTGGCTCTGGTCAGGCCGAGTGCATTACGCGTCGGTACATGGTTCAGACTACGCATTGGCTCTATTGCGAAATCTATGCCCTGACCAAAAGCATCCCGAAGCGTAGACGGCCCCAAAAAGGGTAAGACCAGGTAGGGGCCAGAACTCAAGCCATAGTGGGCAAGCGTCAATCCAAAATCCTGCCTGTTCTTTTCCAGCCCGAATCCTGAATCGGCTACATCTACGAGCCCTCCTACACCGACGGTTGAATTGATTAGTACCCTACCGAAGTCAATTGCAGCGTTTTCCACTTCCAACTGCGCCAGATGGTTAATCCCAACTTTCACATCATTCAAATTACCAAAGAAGTTGCTAATGCCCCGTTTGATAAACGACGGCGTCACCTTGCTGTAAGCACTTGCGAGTGGCTTCAGGAAAACCTTGTCTAGCACACGGTTGAACTGGTGAGTTCCACGGTTGATCGGCTCCAAAGGGTCATAGCTGGCTGCTGATGCCGATTGAACGTAGAAACTGAGAATAAAAAAGATTGCCAATGCGATTCCTGGGGGTATCGACGAGGGGCGCATCGGCAATCCAAAGGGCGCCTTGTGTGCGGCAAGCGCATCTAAAACATTACGTAAGTGCATGTCTCCTCTCTTAAAGCTTGATTTAGTCCGCTGCGTGTCCGTGGCACCAATCCAGTGTCATTTGGGGGATGCCCTGAATATTCACCTGAGGCCATACAGCTTTGATTGTTGAATTATTTCACAGACCAACTGGTCGGTCAACGAAATTATTTGCCCGGACAAAAACATCTAACCAGTTTCGAGTTTGGTCTAGTTGAAGAAGAATCCTTTGATTGTTTTTTGAATTGCCAACCGACAGCCTCGACTCAAGTCGAGGGCAATTGTTGTCAAAAAACTATGGGGCTTGGCCTTCGCTGAGATAGCGTCATAGGGTAGCCAGAAGACGGCGCGGCGTGAAATTCTAGAGGAATACTAATTTCAGACACGGAGTCGTTATTGCCCTTTGGCTGTCCCTTTATCAAGAATCAGCGTGAAAACAGCCCCTCTTCGATCGTCCCGATTCTTCGCTGACACTTCACCCCCATGGGCTCGGGCTATTTCAGCAACAATGCTCAACCCAAGACCAGAGCCATCGGTTGTGGACGCATCTGCTCTCCAAAAACGTTCAAACAGCAAACTCGCGCGTGACTCGTCGATTCCTGGTCCTTCGTCTTCAACGGTAAAGCCATCAACGCGAACGCAAATTCTTATCACACCCTCGCTACGGCTGCATTTCACTGCGTTCTCAACTAAATTTCGCAGAGCCGTGAATGCCGTCGCTCTATCAACGCTCAACTCGTTCTGTTCCAGTCCGGTGATGTCAAATCGTTTGTCCTGAGCCAACGGAAAACCGCTAAAACTTCGCACAACCTCTTCAGCCAGTAGCCGCAGATCAACCTGCTCGAAATAGTAATTGCGACTGTCCTGCACCTGGGACAGGTGGAGCATCTGCTTGACGTGATCGGCCATCTGATCGATGTCATTCAGAAACTGGGCGCGGCTTTCGCTCTCGTTGGTCAATTCAACCTGGGCTCGCATTATTGCCAGAGGAGTTTTTAACTCATGAGCGGCGTTGGCAACGAACCGTTGTTGCACGCGAAACCCTTCAGCTATACGGTCTAGCGCACTATTGAACGCGGCTACGAGTGGAGCGATTTCTACCGGCACATTAGAGCTGTCAATGCGCGCTTCCAGATTATCCGGATTAATAACTTCTGCGGCATTAGACACCTGGCGTATGCGATGAATGGCAGTGCGAACCGCTAACCCCAGAGCGCCCAGAAAAATCAAGAAACTGGCGGCAGCGAGTATACTTGCCGTCTCAAATACTGCCGGCATGATGGCTTCTGCAGCAAGTTCACTGAAACGATCACCACGTGCCGTCTGAATAACCAATTGCCTGCTATCTTTGTCGAATTCGAAATTACCTACATGCAGATCGCCATCAAGGCCGGGCAACGAAAAATACTTTGGAGCCTCCTGCAGGGATGTCACTCCGTCGGGAAGCAATAGCTCCGTATCACCATCAGATGTGAACAACAGTGTTTGGTCTGGCCCAACTATTCGGTATTTCAGGTTCGTATAATAGGCGTCATAAGCCCAGTTCATAGGCTCGTGAATAGTTAGTTGTGGTTGGCCGGACGAATCGAATGTCAGTGCCTGTGCAATCTCCTCAGCCTGCCCAAATAAACCATCTCTGACCAGAAATTCAGTATTTGTGGTGAATACCCAGTACAGAAGCACTAAAACGGTTACCAGGCCTACTCCCAGTCCACCAACGATGTAGGCCAGGAACAGTCCCAGTAGGGATCTGTTTGCATTAAAGCTCTTCCAGGACATAGCCAAACCCTCTCACTGATCGAATCCGAATGGATGCCTCAGCCGTGGCAAGCCGTTTACGCAATCGGTGCATTAATACATCCAAAGCATTTGGAGTTACGGTCACGTCCATACCATAGACTCCATCCTCCAATCGCTGACGGCTACAACGACCAGCGCGCAGCAAGCATTCCAATGCAGCTAATTCGCCTGCTGAAATCTCCACGGCAACACCACCTACATCTAATTTACGGGATTTGAGTTCGAGAGTGACATTGCCACGCCTTAAAGAGGCGCCAAACAAATCGGCTGGGCGACGTAACAAGGCATTGATGCGCGCCACAAGCTCTTCGTTTGCGAACGGCTTGGTCAGATAATCATCGGCACCAGCATCCAGACCATCTACGCGGTCCCGCAAGGCATCGCGCGCAGTAAGCATAAGACAGGGTTGTTTTATGCCTTTGTGACGCAATTGCTTTAGTAAATCGATGCCATCACCATCCGGCAGCCCACGATCAAGTACCAGCAACGCATAGTCAAAACTGGAAAGCGCATGCAATGCGGCATGTCGGTGGTGAACCACATCGGCCTTGTGTCCAGCTTGCTCCACGACCTGCTGAATTAACCCAGCAAGCCGCTGATTGTCTTCAACCAGTAGCAGTCTCATGGCGAATCCGAATTTCGTTTATCTAACAAAACCCTCTAGATTAATGTTCAAAAACTGTAGAAATAACCAAGCACAAAGCGGGGCGAACCGTCACTTTCGATCAATGGACTATCCGATACTTCCGAGTCATAACGTCGATATTTGATACTACCAATCAGGCGATGATTGGTATTAAAACTGCGGATGTAGTCTATACCAACATCAAAGCCTATCGATGAGTCGGGCGCATAGGCAGGTCGATCCGGTCTGACTTCATCCGCGCGAACGCCAAAGTAGTAGTCAGAGTATTTCCTATCGTAGTACTCAAGCGCAATCTTTGGCACTAACTGACCAAAGCCAGTATCTATCGTCCAATAGGCATTCAATGAGCCATAAGCACCATCAGAATCCCCTGACACTTCTTGCATCCATTCAAAAACAAAGTTAGCAACCGAAGATTTCCACTCCCCCCGTAACCCGCCGTAAACACCATCATCCCGCTCTTCCATGCCAGTGAAGAACGCGTCATCATCTGGCTCGAAACCATCGAATCGCGCCTCCACTTCCAGACCCAGGCTATACGTCTGGTTGTTGAGGAAGTTCCAATTGAACTGATTGGCAAAGAATCGAAAGTCTTGATTGGCAAGATATAGTACCGGCTGTCCGTTCGTTTCTGAACCGATGTTCTGATAGCCGGCGTCTTCAATTAACGCGCCAATGCCGAGACCCCATTCGAAATTCTCTGACTGCAGCGATGGAAAACGATCTTCAGCTTGCACGGGTCGAGCTAATAACAAGGTAAATGCCATGCCCGCGATTAGTTTTTGCATATTGAATACTCCTGATCATCCGTCTACTAAAAAGTCGAGCGCGCATATTGCCGTTGGAACCTTACAGCAAACTTACTGAGGCAATTTGATCAGAAGAGTAATACTTGCAGAAGTTGATGAAGTGGTTTTGTTCAAGGAAATAGAGGCAGCGAGGTTGTACAATCGAAACGGTCGTCTCAAACCTGATCATTTCTATTCTGACTCGGTAGAGAACGCTTAACTCGCTCGAAGCAGCTGCCTCATAGATTTCGGATAGCCGATCAATTGAGATTGCCAGTCTCTACACCTCACCTTCACGTGAGAATCTTAAGGATCTACTTGATCAGGAGAGATTTCAGTTTGTCGTTGTAGTGCACTACGCCATCCGTCGCGTAGCTTTCGTGATTAGTTTCAATGCTGCGGAGATCGTAGAGATAATTCACCATAACGCTTAGCGATTGTTGTATGCCCTTTTCACTGCGATCTGCGTTGGGGTGAATCTGGTGAAGCGAAGCACCATTGCCAAGATGAAAGCGAGCCACGGGATCCAGCGGATAACGGCCCTTCTTGGTTTGTACCAGGTAGTTGAAAATTGCCTTTCTCAAGCTCTCGCTACCTTCTGAGGTCTGGTCTTCGGTCGTGGGTAAAGCCCGCACTTCCTGTTTGAGCTGCAGCAGACCTGAATCGGAATCGAACTCTTCGCTCTCGTCTTGCTCAAGCCAGCGCCGAAATCCAGGCACGGGTGACAGAGTTACGAAGGTTTTTATTGCCGGGAATTCGCTTTGTAATTCCTGGACTACCTGTTTGATGAGGAAATTGCCAAAAGAAATATTCTTCAGGCCTGGTTGACAGTTGCTGATGCTATAGAAAACCGCTGTGTTGTAGGTCGTTTCATCACTTGTATTCGACCCATCGCTTTCGAGTATTGGCGCTATCGCTCCGGGCACCTCGTTCAATAGGGCCACTTCAACGAAGATCAGGGGCTCATCGATCAGCGCTGGGTGGAAATAAGCGAAACAACGCCGGTTCGGTGGGTCTATACGACTGCGTAAGTCATCCCAATCCTTGATGGCATGTACGGCCTCATAACGAATTATTCTTTCCAGAATTGCTGCGGAAGTAGACCAATCGATGGTCTGTAGTTGCAGAAATCCCCGACCAAACCATGAAGTAAACATGCGCACGAAATCATCATCCACAGGTTTGAGTTCTGGATTGGTTTTGAGAAAACCCAGCAGGTCTGTCCGCATCGAAACCAGGTCGTGGGTTGCGTCTGGCGTCTGGTTTAACCGGCGCAACAATTCCTGACGCAGCGGCTCTGTGGTTAAGGAAAGTTTATTTAGAGTCTGGCTATTTGGACTTTTTGAGTAGGCATCGAAAGCCAGCTTGACCAGCGCTTGATCGGCATTGAAGTTCTCTTCGAGGTTTTTAAAAAACTCCAGTTTTTCCTCAATTGAAAGGGCCTGATAGTGATCCAGAACCTGACGTGCGGTAACGATTCCCGATACTTCTCCAACCGTTCCCATGAGCTTGTCGAGGAGTTCATTAATTGACGCTTTTTCGCTCGAAGAGAACAGTGACCGCTGGCCGGAAACCAACGCGCTAAGAAAATCTTGGAATCTACCTAGAGCCATTGCTTTGCAAGGATTGTGTGTCGAATATTACCGGGAGTTAGCAGCCTACCAGAGCTGAGACCCCTGGTCCTACAATTCTACCCGTACCCCATAAAAAAGCCCGCTTCTCATCAAAAGAGCGGGCTCATTCCCTGCATTTTACTCTCATTACTGGACACGTCTAACGTTGATTGCCTGTCCCGTTTCTAAAATCCGCATCCTGAAGATACCCATCCAATTCTTGGTAATTTCGACTTCAGGATCGATTGCAGAATAACTGTAAACCCTGGTACTCCGAGTTTCCCAGATCTGTCCGTTTTTGAGATGGAATCGAGTTGGGCCATTCCAGCCGTTAAATTGTCCGTCGATACTGCTCCGAATCGCCTCGTTGTCGATCTCTTGTACAGCAGGGCTGGTGTCCAGCATTTTTTCAGCATCCTGAGCTGTGTAGCGAATCAGCCAACGGTTGATAGCCTCTATTTCTTCATCGCTGAGACGACTGAGACCGGAAGCGGCAAACTCTTCTTCTGTCATCAATGCACGTATATCGGGGTCATCGGCTGCAAGAGCCGCTATCGAGGCTACTATCAGTATCTGGGCTATGCAGTATCGAAGCATAATCAGTTGCTTATATTAACCATAGATGAAATAGGTTAGCCGAGCTTCTCATACGTATGTAGAACTGGCAAAAATTCTTAAAAACAGAGCAGTATTGCCGACTATTTTTGATCAAGCGTGGCTCCTTGCAACAGCACGTCTACACACTTTTTTGCCCAACTTTTTGGGTTGGAAAAGGGCTTCTTGGACACTCCCATCAGGGCCTTTGTCCACTTCACGCTTTCCCAGGATCCCATAAGCTGTTCTGCCAAATCTGTAGCAGACAAATTACTATGGAAACACCCACTGTCGAATGCACTTTCGAACATCATCCGCAGGTTTTTCAGACTCCTGCCGTAGGCGGCCTGATAGAAAACCGACGCAACCTCCGGATGCTCTCGCGCCTCCTCGTGCATCAGATGGCAAAATTGAAGAATTTCGGGATTATTGAGGAAACTCAATAAGGCAGTGCCGTACTCCGTTAGCGACGATCGTAGTTCCTCATAAGTTGTAGGTTGCATGGGGAGACCAGTATCGAAACTATCTCCCTCCGAATTTACTACAGCTTCCAAAACGGCTGACATGCTGGGAAAGTGTTTATAGAGACTGGCCTTGGAGACACGGGCTTCTTTGGCTAGCCGATCAGTCGAAACCCGGGTAAACCCCATCTCGAAAAAAAGAGCGCGTGCGGCAGTAAGGATTCGTGTTCTGGGGGAACCTGCGTATTGTTCTTCTTCTAAGTTCATTTCAATTTTGTCTGAGCTAATGGTCAACATTGTAGCAAAATTCGTGAATGTACTTGCATGAGTACGGTACAGTACTGTACAGTACGCCTCCGTACTGTGCAATTCAAGGTTTCTAAGAGGACGTAATATGGAATCCAGCTTGTTTGAACGCATGGGGCGCACGTGCGCTGAAATATCTATACGCTTCAGGTGGTTGACTGTCCTTTTCTCTGTGGTTCTCTGCTTAGGCATAGCCAGCGGTGCATCAACTCTTCAGTTTGCAGCCGACTATCGAGTTTTCTTTGGTGAGAACAACCCAGACTTTCTTGCGAACGACTCAATGGAGGGAACATTCGGTCGCTCGGACAATATCGTATTTGTGCTAATACCCAAAAGCGGCAGTGTCTATACTGAAAATACGTTAAGTGCCATCCATGCGTTAACTGAAGCTTCATGGAGCCTGCCCTATGTATCACGGGTGGATAGCCTCACCAATTTCCAGAATACGATTGGCCTACAAGACGATCTAATAGTTGAAGATCTGCTGTTCGATCCATCTGAACTAAGTGAAAGTCGCATTGCATCTATCCGGGAAACAGCAGAGCGAGAGCCATTAATCAATGGCTTTGCGGTTTCTCGCTCTGGCGAAGCAACCGTGATTTCTGCGACAGTGCAGTTACCGAAAGACATCCCCAACGTTGCAACCATGGCGGTTGAAGCCGCTCGAGAGGTACGAGCTGAAATTCAACAGAATTTTCCTGAACATGACATCCATATCACCGGCTTAGCCACTCTCAGTGCTGCATTCGAAGAAGCAGGATTGCGAGATGCAAGCACATTAACGCCTGCAGTCTACATCTTCATCCTGATCGTCATGCTCGCGATATTGCGCTCATTCAGTGCCGTATTCAGCAGCCTGATGGTAATCGCACTTTCCACCTTGGTTGGCATGGGTATCGGTGGATTGCTTGGAGTTGAACTGACGCCCATATCACTTGCAGCGCCGACTATCATACTAACCATAGCGGTAGCCGACGCGATTCACGTCATCGCTGGTATTCGAACCAAGTTTCAGTCTGGTGCTGACAAGCGGGAAGCCATTGTGGACTCTATTGCGCTCAACTTTGCACCAATCGGCATCACATCACTCACTACGGTGCTCGGATTCCTCACTCTGAATTTTTCAGACAGCCCTCCATTTCACCACCTCGGGAATATGAGCGCAGCAGGTATCGCAGCGGCCTGGGTACTCTCAGTTACATTCTTACCTGCATTGCTCTCGCTGTTGCCCTTAAAGTTTTCTGAGGCGAAGACTAACAGGCAGACCGATACTGGTTTCACATCGAAGATAGCTGAGTCTGTCATCAGACGTCCGGGATTGATCGCCACCGCCGTACTGTTTTTAAGTCTTATCTTTGTTTCATTAGTTCCTCGAATAGAGGTCAATGATCAATGGACTCAATACTTTGGTGAATCACTCGAATTTCGCCAGGCTATAGACGCTAGCAACCCCCACTTCGGCGCATTTAGCGTGGAGTTCGTCATGGACCCCGGTGAGCCTGGTGGCGTTACGTCTCCTGATTTTCTAAATACAGTTGATCAATTCACGAGTTGGATACGTGAACAAGAGCCAGAAGTGGCCCATGTATTTTCCATTTCAGACATCATCAAGCGATTAAACAAGAATCTAAATGGAGACCAGGAAGCTTACTATCGTATTCCTGACAATAGAGAACTGGCGAGTCAGTACCTTCTTGTCTACGAACTTTCACTCCCTTATGGATTGGATTTAAACAATCGGGTAGATATCGACAGAAGAAGCACACGTATCAGTGCAACAATGAATGACATCAGTACCAATCAGACCCGCGCATTCGTAGATCGCGCACAAGCATGGTTCGATGAGAATGGCGCACCCTATAGTTTGGATATCACGGGATCGAATGTCCTTTTCGCCTATGTCGCAGAGCGGAATATCAGAGAATCATTTGAAGGGGCCCTCTATCTGGTTCTGGCAATATTCATCATCCTGTCCCTTGCATTTCGCTCCGTTAAAATCGGACTACTCAGTCTGATTCCCAACGTTCTCCCCATCGCCACTGCATTCGGCGTCTGGGCACTGTTGGTAGGTGTTGTTGGATTTTCTGTCGCTGCCGTTGGTGCTGTCGCTGTAGGACTGATCGTCGATTTTACGGTTCACTTTTTGGCGAAGTATTTGCGGGCCCGACTGGAAGTGGGTGACTCCGTCGAAGATTCGATTCGTTATGCTTTTCGTACAGCAGGGGTCGCCATTCTGCTAACCACAGTCATTCTGGCTGCTGGCTTTTCCGTATTGGTCACATCCGCATTCAAGCTAAATGCAGATTTGGGGTTGCTCACCGCTATAGCAGTGGTACTTGCCATGCTGATTAATTTCTTGCTGCTGCCGGCACTTTTCATGATTTTGGAAAGATTCAGACCGGCAGCAGTATCTGCCTGATTCACAACTACTCATTTGGAGAACGAATTCATGAAAACTGTAATCACTATGATCGTTTCAGGGCTCATGGTCGCTAACAGTACTACGCTGCTAGCACAACCCACTGACGAAGAACGCAAAGCGCAGGGTTATGCAATCGCGGAACGATCTGACAAGACAGATGCTGGCTTCAGTTCAAGCTCGGTCAATCTGACTATGACCCTGGCAGACCCACGAGGGCGTCAAACTACGCGCGAATTGCAGATTGATACGCTTGAGAAAGAAGGCGCTGGTAATGGTGATCGGTCACTCACCCTCTTCTTTTCACCACCAGATGTTGAAGGGACCGCCCTGCTCTCCCATGCACGAATCCTTGATCCAGATAATCAGTGGCTCTACCTCCCTGCATTGAGAAGGGTGAAACGTATTTCATCTTCAAACAAGTCAGGGCCTTTTGTCGGTTCGGAATTCGCGTTTGAAGATCTTACTGCCAGTGAACTTGGCAAATACGAATACACTTACTTGGAAACAGTAAGCGAGGGAGGCATGGAGCTGGACAAGCTGGAATGTACGCCGCTTTACGAGCGATCTGGCTACACAAAACTTCATTGCTATTTCGACACTGAGGTATTTCAGCCCCGTAAGATTGAATTCTTCGATCGCGGTGGCAATCTTTTTAAGACACTTGAGATTCTCGACTATCGGGAATACGAAGGAGGCTACTGGCGGTCGCACCGACAAGTCATGACCAATCATCTGACTGGCAAGGCCACCACTTTGGAGTTCGATGAATTTGAATTTGGTGTCGATCTGGACCAACGGGATTTTGAACCTTCTGCCCTGGATCTACTCTAGAAACTATTCAAGAAACTGCTCTCAACACAAAGAGTCACCATGCTTAGATTTACATCTGCGCTTGTTTTGCTATGCGCTGCCGGCCAGGCCCTGTCTCAATCTCTGTCGGTACAACCGGAGATTCAACTTGAGTCCCGAAATTTCTTTGAATCTGGGCGATTCGATGACCAGTTCGACACTTTTCAGCCTGGATTGGTATTAACCGGTCTATTACGTTGGAACAGCGAGGACAGACGAACACGTTTTAACTTTGAGCCCTATTTGCGATTGGATTCGCAAGACAGCGCGCGCTCATACGGGGATATTCGCGAAGCTACATGGTCTCATAGAGGCAGAGAGTGGGATGTATTAGTCGGTATTAGTCAGGTGTTTTGGGGCGTAGCCGAAAGTCGGAACGTGGTCGATATCATTAACCAGTTCGACACGGTTGAAGACTTCGACCAGGGTGAGAAGTTGGGGCAGCCGATGATTCGCCTGTCGCGTCGAGCGAGTTGGGGCAATATCGAAGGATTCTACCTGCCTTTTTTCAGAGAGCAGCGATCCCCGGGCCGCGATGGCCGCATTCGTTTCGGCGCATTCATTGATACCGCAAACGCCTCCTATGAGAGGGGCGGCGATGACTGGGCAGGTGACCTTGCCCTGCGTTATTCCAATCAAGTCGGAGACTTCGATTTCGGTGTTCATCTTTTCTATGGCACAGGAAGGAATCCGTTTTTCCTGGCGGACTCTGATAGTGACTCCTTCACACCCTATTACCAGCGAAGGCGACAAGCGGGAGTCGATGTCCAATACACGACAGGGCCATGGCTTCTGAAGCTCGAAGCTGCTCGAGTTGAACAAGGAGGGGATCGGTTTGTCTCGTCAGTTGCTGGATTCGAGTATACGTTCTTTGACATCCGGGCTAGCGGTGTCGATTTCGGTATTATCGGGGAGTACTTATACGACGACAGGGACTTTACAAAAGCACCCATTACACTGTTTGAAAACGATCTGTTCTGGGGCGGCAGGGTCACTCTGAATGATATTCAGGATACAGAGATTCTGTTTGGCGCGATTTACGATGTTGAAACTGAGGCAAATATCGCCTCAGTAGAATTTCAAAGACGTTTAGGCTCAGTTTACTTGCTCGAATTTGAAGGCAGATATTTTGAGTCTGAAGATGATATCTTCGTTGAGAATTTTGCGGATGACAGCCATCTGACTATCCGCCTGACCTATTACTTTTAGTGTCTGATTAGTTGCGGCATGATCATTCCCGACAGCTCACAAAAATCCCTGGGGAAATAACCTGAATCAATAACACCAGTCCACACCTCTCTCGTATCTACCCTCCTCTATCAAAAAAGCCCCTCGAAGAGGGGCTTTCTCTAAATCTGGAATTTAACATCTACTCTGTTAGTTGGAATTTGGGTTCCATGGATCCCCTATCCCCGCTAATTCGCAAAAATCCCCTGTATCCAGAAAATGTGTGTGCAGGCATTCCAGGCTGGACCCTAACTCAAGCAGCAGCTTTTCTGTTTCAGGATAAGCAACTCGAGTAAAGAAGCCTGATCGGCCTCCCCGCGCCATGTCGGCAGTGGACTGGCCCAGACGAGTTATCACCGTGACATCTCCACCCTGGGAAACTAAATAACGAATCAGCTCGTTGTCACCTCTTGCTGCCGCGTAGTGCATAGGGGTAAAGCCCCATGAATCCAACGTGTTGACGTCGATGCCATGTTCTTCCACGAGATACTTAACAGCGGGAATAAAACTGCCAGGCACGTTGCGGATACTGAATGATCCAAGACCGGTGAATCCACCTCCAGCAGCCACATGAATTGGATAGGCATTAAAGGCATCGGTGGGAATGTACGGCAAGCCAGAATCTTCCTGTTGTCTGCCATCCTGCTGACGACGCTCGCGCATTTCCGGCGCGGGCCAGGAAGTTGGAATGTTGGGATCGGCACCGTAGCGAGTCAGTAGTTTCATGACTTCGATGTCTTGCGCATAAGCGGCTCGCCAGAACGGCGTTGCCCCTTTGAGATCGGTTCCGATTTTGGTAAGGCCGTATTCAAAATACCAGAGATGGGTATTGAGACGGGCGTTAGGGTCTGCTCCGGCTTCCAAAAGTGCGTTCACCACTTCCATGTATTCTGTCTTTTGTAAGTCCTGCGCTCTGGGCTGCGGATAATTGGATTTCGGTGCCCACTGGGTTTGCAGAGTGGCGAAGAGAGGACCGGCTCCATCGGTACTTGCCACGAGATTGGGATCAGCGCCGTGTTCAATCAACAGCATTGCCACATCAAATTGGCCATTCAGCGTGGCGATAAGCAGCGGACTGGTTTTGTCTCCCCCACTTACCTGATTAACATCTGCACCTCCGTCCAACAAGGCCAGCGCTGCTTCCGAATGGCCTTCTCTTGCAGCATGCAATAAAGCGGTCATGCCACCGGTGGCACCCACCAGTTTTTCGCGGTAAGGCGGCCTGGGGAGATCGGGTCCTCCGGGATAGTCAGGACGATGTGTAATCAAGTCTTCCGTATTGAAGTTTTGATAAGCCTGGCCTGATTGCAGGAATTCTCTTTGCGCTTGAATTGCTGCCTGCACAGCATCGACAGCGTTCGCATCCATGGCGGCGTCACTGTCCACGTATGCGGAAAGCTCGGTTTGTAGAAACTGACTTGCCTGCCGATCAGCGAACACTTCTTTCAGCACATCCACCACGGTTGTGGAAAGTGACGGATCGGCACCAGCCGCCAGCAATAGTTCGATGGATCGTACCCGATTCTCAGCGGCGGCGAACATCAAAGGCGTTTGTTCAGCCGAGCCTTCTCTGGCATTCGGATCAGCGCCGTACTCAAGCAACAGGTTTACAGAGTCGGCACCACCAACGGTCTGAGCTGCCAGGTGCAATGCTGAAACCAGACTATTGGTTGTCTTCACATTAACATCGGCACCCGCCTCCAGCAGCGATTCAACAATTGCACTGTTAACCTGACTGCTTGCGATATGCAGTGGTGTGTAACTGCCAATTCGTGTTGTTGAATCTACCTTGGCACCAGCCTCCAGCAGCGAAGACAGAATCGTCTCATGTCCCAATTGAGCGGCCCAATGCACCGCTGTCATGCCGTCGCCAGTTGCCACATCCAAGTCAGCACCTTCAGCAATCAGTTTGCTCACTGCATCGGCGTCACCTGAACGGGTGGCCTGAATCAAGTCGGCAGCAAAAACCGGTGCGGCACTAATTAGAGAAATCGACAATCCGATTAAAAGAATTCGGAGTCGGGTGAAAACGCTCATTACGCAGTCCCTCTGGCGCCGGTCAAATCCAGCGCACCGTTACTGTCACCAAAACTGTCTAACTCATGACCCAGTCCCTGCATGAGGGTGACAAAAGCATTTGCCATTGGCGTGCCGACTTCAGCGGCGACATGCATGTTGCCAGCCAACGCACCATTGGCATGGCCCATGAGCAGCAATGGGCATCGAATGTGGTTGTGCAGATTAGGGTCGCCCATGGGAGAACCATAAACGATTGCTGTTTCTCCAGTAATGAAGCGTCACCATCGATTGTGTTTTTCAACTTGTCCAGGAAATAGGCCAAGGCACCGGTGCGATAGGTATTGATACGATGAAAATCCATAATGTCTTCCGGCACATTGCCATGATGGGAAGCTCCATGGATCGACTTGTTGGTTCCGCTTTGTGGGAAAGTCCGATTGGATTGATCAAAGCCGGTTTTGAAAGTGATGGCCCGCGTCATATCTGATTGCAATGCCAACACTTGCAGGTCAAACATCAGTTGCATGTGTTCTTCCCAGGTTCCAGGTATACCAGATGGTGCCTCCGGCATCTCCCTGCTTTCACCATTAGCTTGACTGGCGGTGCGCGCTTCCATCAATTGAATACGGCGCTCCACTTCTCTGATGTGCTGCAAATATTCATCAAGTGCGACCTGGTCTGCAGCACCCAGTGATTTACTCAAGCGGTCTACCTCGGTCATCATCCAGTCGAGCATGCTCTTGTCAGTTTTTCTTCTATCGATTCTGTCCTGTTCGGAGTCGCCAGCACCAAACAGGCGCTCAAAAACGGCACGGGGTTCCCGAATTGCCGGCAGCGGCTGATTGGGTGTCGCCCAGGCGAGCGAGGTTGTATATGCACAGTGGTAGTTGTAGGCGCAACCCCCGCCCCGATCGATTTCCTCTATGCACAGCTCCAACGACGGCAACACTGTATCCTGACCAAAGCGTTGCGCATGTAATTGATCGATAGAAACACCAATATGAATATCAGAACCTTGCGTCTGTTTCGGATGCGCCTGAGTGAGAAAAACTGCTGTCGAACGATCGTGATCACCGCCAATCTGATCTGCATTAAACGGATCTGCCATATGGCAATCAGTTGAGCTAACGACAGTGAGATACTCTCGAAAAGCCTCCAGCGGTTTCAGCTGGCTATCATTGCCAATAGTAAAATCTCTACCTGCCTCTGGTGGCGCAAACAGGTTTCTGGCATGGCCCCAATCACTACCACCGGCACAACCCATAGATTCTTCTATGCACACAAGCCTGGTTGGAGTCGACTCGGAACCCTGAGCCCATGATCGTCCCGCGGGAACCATAGCGCTCAAAAAAGGCAAGGCAACACCCGCGCCCATGCGTCCAATAAATGCTCTACGCGAAAGATGTTTTCCGGTAATGAATTTCATCCCTCTATACTCCCTCGTTGTTTGCAGCAACTAAGTCAGTTTCTAAAACAGGAACCTGCATCTTCTGGAAGGGATCACTCCGCACAACGCCCAGGATGAAGGAGGACATCCGATAGTCACTCGCCTCTGCTTCTTTAACAATTTTTCTGACAGTTGGTTGATCAAAATATTCAATTCGTCTTCCCATGGCGTAGGCCAGGAGATTGGCAGTGAAACTGCGCACAATGGGTATCGGTCGCTTTGCCAGCACTTCATTCAGATCTAATGGCGAGTTGATATCTGTGCCATCGTAATAAGTACCAGAAGTATCCAACTCCCTGCCGTCTTCCCGAATTCGCCAGGCGCCGGTGACATCGAAGTTATCCAAGGCCAAACCGATTGGATCCATAAACTGATGGCAGGCATTACAGACTGGATTCGAGCGATGAATTTCCAATCTTTCCCTGGTGGTCAGCACTCTTCCTGGCTCAACACCACCGGTCGCTTCCAGCGCAGGCACATCTGGTGGCGGTGGTGGAGGCGGCGCTCCCATAATCACTTCCATCACCCATTTGCCCCGCAGCACCGGTGAGGTTCTGTTGGACATGGACGTCAGCATCAGGATGCTGCCTTGACCAAGCAGGCCACGCCTGTTGTCATCGGTATAAGCGACGCGTTGGAATTCATTACCGATGATGCCTTCAATGCCGTAGTGTTCGGCAAGCCTTTCGTTTACGAAGGTGTAATCAGCCGACACGATCTCTAACAAGCTCCTGTCTTCGCGCACCAGGTTCTCAAAAAACAACTGAGTTTCCCGAATCATGTCGTCTTTTAACTGGCCGGTGAAATCAGGATATAGATAGGGCTCGGGGTCGTTCTTTCCAGCTTCCTGTAAACGCAACCATTGCGAGGCAAAACTGGTTGCCAGGTTGTTGGCGCGTGGGTCTGCGAGCATGCGTTGGACCTGGGCTTCCAGGGTTTGGGGATTTGTTAGAGTTCCGCGGCTGGCCAGGTCCCGGAGTTCTTCGTCAGGGCCGGTTCCCCAAAGAAAAAACGAGAGGCGCGATGCCAGATCAATGTCATTTAATTGATATTGCTGACCGGGAGCGAGATCGCCTGGTTGTTCCTCGAGTCTGAATAGAAACGAAGGGCTGGCCAGAATACTTTGCAGCGCTGTTCTGATTCCGATTTCAAAGCCAGAGTTCTGCGCGTAGCGTTCATAAAAAGCCGTAGGACCGGCTAGGTCCTGTTCATTGGCCGGTCGACGATAGGCCTGGGTCGCTATCGTAGAAATAATTTCGCGGGCACAATCCAGCTCTTCCTCTGCCGAACCTGGGTAGCAGGAGAAAATTTTATTCCTGCTGCGTGTTTCTGACACAGGTCCGGCTGCAATTGGGCCGGTGATCATCAGGTCTGCCAAATGGGGCAAAGCAGTAATACCATAGTTGGCCCACTGTTGAGCATCCTCACCACCGACAAAGGACCATTTAAATGGGCTTAGTCGATCTTCGTAGGGACCTTCAATGCGCTTAACGAATGCAGCGGCAATTTGATGTTGACCGGCCGTTACATAAATCGGTTTGGTCTGGATAGGAATTGATTGATCGCCGTTATGAGCCAGCGCCAATTGCGCCACTCCAATGCCATCGATGGAGATATCCATATCGTGGCCGGGTAACCCACGTCCAAAAAGCGTCTCCACCGAAATGACATATTCACCATCGGTTGGGAAATCATGAGTGACCACCATGCCGCCTCTCGTGCCGAAAGGTGTACCTTCCAAATGATCCCAGGAGTGTTGCGAAACGTGGATGGGGTTAGTGTATTTTGATGAAACTGATAGTGCGTCGGGATTACCCAGGGCGATGCGGGTGACTTCGGCTGCGGCTCGTAAGTAGGACTCCAATAACGTGGTGGACAGGCCCTGGGCAGCGGACAGATTATTGAAGTTCCCGAGGAAGGTGTCTTCCGGAAGCCAACGGCTGGCATCGATTTCCAAATCGAAAAGTTGCGCAACGCTGTTCTCATATTCTGCCCGGGTGAGTCGCTGAAATCTTCTCACGCCTGGATTTGGATTCGCTGTTGCGTGTTCGTCGATCCTGGTTTCAATCTCTTCCACCAGAGCAAGCAATGTTTCGGGATTCGGTCGCGGCATTCCCGGCGGCGGCATCATGCCCGCCCTTAGCTTTCGAATCATCCTTTCTGCGGTCTGTGGATGATCAGGAGCGTTTTCCACTTCAAAGCCAGCCAGAGAAAGATTGCCAGTGCGCAAGGCATCGTTATGGCAGACCTGACAGTAGGTCTGCACGACTTCGGTTAGTCCGGCGGCGTCGGTCACTACATCGGGAGATGAACCAGTCGGGGACTGGGTAACAGCAACTTCGGCCGTAGGCTCTGAAGAAGCGCTCGACGCTGTGCTTTGCTCATTGGAAGAATCACATGCAACCAGCACCAAGCCGAGAACTAAAGCCAGGAAGGCAGTTGAGGATTTGTTCATCTAGAGCCTCAGTTGTTCGGTTTTTATCGAGCTTTTCTGGCGCCTTTACCCGCGCCTGTACCCG
This sequence comes from Pseudomonadales bacterium, assembly GCA_028281635.1. Classification (GTDB taxonomy): domain Bacteria; phylum Pseudomonadota; class Gammaproteobacteria; order Pseudomonadales; family Pseudohongiellaceae; genus UBA9145. Next base: position 27,208 of record JANQJM010000133.1, read on the forward strand.
CGCCTTTTCTTATCTCTTACTTTATCACCTACTCTCTATAGAGTGGCGTCGGTATTGCTAATCTCTTCAATTGAGATGTGAAAGCGCCAAGATTAGCATAGAGCGCCATGCCATTCTAAAGATTTGCGATGGACAGAATCCCTTCGGTAGCATGCAGAAAAAGAGCTTAATCGCCGAGGAATTGGCGGTTAAAAGCCTCACAATTAGAGAGTGTTTACGATGTTTATATCGAGAGTGAAAATACCGCTAAGAAGCCTTGGTCTCGGACTAATACTGACCGCCGCCTTGTTAACTTCTGCCTGCGTGGTTGAAAGCGATTCAGCTAGCGGTCGATTTCAAACGGCAAAAGGCGGTGACGACCGCAACGGCCCCTACAATGTAATCCCAGGCTGGTGGAAACCAGCTCCAGATCACGATGCAACCTGGACCTGGGGTCAGGCTGCCGGTGTCTGGCCTGACACTCCCGATAGAATCTTCGTGGTGATGTGGGGCGACCAGAGGCGACGGCCCGTTCCCGAAGGAGACAACGAGCTGCAGCAAAATTTCCTGGTGGTAGTTGATCGCGATGGCAACATTATTGAAAACTGGTCGCAATGGAATTCCCTGTTCAATCGCCCCCATCAAATTTACATCAATCCCTATGATCCTGAGCGGGCAATCTGGGTCGATGAACGAGGCGGTAATGGAGTTCACGAAGCCATTCTCAAATTCAGCAACGACGGCAGAGAGCTGTTGTTGCAAATGGAGGATCCAAATCCTGTCTTCGGTGAAGGTGGACCCAATCCCCGTGAAAATCCTTTTCCCGGACCCTTAGATTTCGGACAGAATTCAGTACTTGCCTTTTTTCCCAATGGCGACTTTCTACTAGGTGACGGCTACCAGAACGGACGCATCGTTCGCTACAACGCAAACGGTGAATTTCTTTCAGAATTCGGTTCGGTTGGTAGCGGGCCAGGTCAATTCGACTTGATTCATGGCGTAGCGATAGACAAAGAAAATCGAATTTATGTCTCGGATCGACGCAATCACCGGATTCAAATTTTTACCGAAGACGGAACACTGCTCGATGAGTGGCCGGATATCTGGGATCCAGTGGCCATAATGATTGATGTGAATGATTTCGTTTGGATTCTAGACGCAACTCTCAATCGCGTCCTCAAGTACGACCTGAATGGCCAATTGCTGGATTATTTCGGAACCTATGGCGAGGCCTCATCTCTGGGTCGTCCTGGTTTCACCTGTTCCAACCCAATTGCAATTGCCAGAGCAGGACTCGGTCCGGACCACACCGGTGCTTGTGGCGGCTTCTCACTTCCCCATCAAATGAGTGTGGATTCCGAAGGCAATCTTTATGTGGCGCAGTTTGGTGGACCCTGGATCGATAAGTATGTACCAAAGCCTGACGCAGATCCTTCGAGGTTGATCGGTCAGCCGCTGGGGCATTGAGTTTGAAGCAACTCGATAATTCGATTTCGACTTTTCTAAACTAATTGCAAATCGATTTTTGATGGTGACCTGACCTAGATCCGTTCCAGCCTCTCTCCCACATAGTCGATAGCTGTCACTCCGCCCTGATCGTCGACATCGAATCTGAGCACAGTCCCACTAAGGGGCGCCAACTCAACTCTCACTGTGTCCGGCTCCATGTAAGGAGTCCCAATGGCGTGCATTACACCCATCTCAACAAATAGCTCGTTGTCTTGAAGAGAAACCGTAATCGAGCCTAAGCGGGGGCTGACATAGGTGCCAACGTAAGCAGATCTTGGCTGGCTTAACTGCCAGGTTCGCTCGCTTCTACTCCGTCTCCCCTCATCTACTGCTGTCAACAAGCGACCATGTCTTTCGATGAGGTTGCGCTTCGCTGCAGAAACTGATTCCAGATCGGCTAGCCTTCCTGTCGCAAGGTCATAGATGTAATTGGCAATCGAGTCCGCCAGATAGGATCCAATGAGTGAATCATTAACAAACACCGCTACTCCAAGCTTCCGCTCTGGCAAATAAGATACGTGGGCACGAAAGCCTGAAAACGACCCGAAATGATGGATCATCAGATCTTCTTTGTATGAACTGATGTACCAACCCAGACCATAACTTTCGCGAAGATAATCTCCAAACTGTCGATCGACTTCCGCCAGACGATCACGGGTTTCCTCAATTATCTCAGGCGCAACGATCTGCCTTCCATTCACAACGCCATCGTTTACAAATAGCTCAAGCCAAAGCTTTGCGTCATTCGGGCTCATCACCATGCCGCCTGCTGATTGCATCGTAGAATCAACTTTCTCCAGATAGAGTCTTTCCATCAATCGCTCGCCAGTCTCCAGTCCATGAGGTTTTGCTATTTGCCAGCCACGACTTTCAGCCTCTGACATACGGGCTGATGTGCGAGTCATGCCCAGTGGCTCAATGATTTCTTGCTTAATCAGGTCTTGCCACGAGATTCCCAGTTTTCGGTCAGTAAGCACAGTCAGGATGTTGTAGCCAGTATTGGTGTATTGAAATGAACCGTAAGGGGCATTTTCATTTGAACTGCTTTCCGCCAACAGACCCCAGAGGAGTTCGGGCGTGTGCACTCCAGTGAATGCACTGCGATAACTTATTGGTGTGTTTGCAATTCCGGACGTGTGTGACAACAAATCTCTCAACACAACCTGCGAAGGCAGCACTTCTTCAGAAAAACCTGCATCGGGTGCAAACTCAGCTAGTGTTGCATCTAGATCCAATTCACCGCGGTGATGCAGCACATTCATGACCAGTGCATTAACTGACTTTGTCGAAGAGGCAATGTAGAACGCTGTATCTGCTGTTACTCGCTCCCCAGTATTTATATCAATCACTCCGAATCCATTCGCATAACTCCCCTCGTGGGTAAATACAGCAACCCCGACGCCAACGGGAATTCCAATGTCTTCCAGTGCTTCTTGCACGAAAGCATCTACGCTATGGGCAATGCTTAGACTCGCGTCCGGAGGGTCCTGGCTTGAGTTTTCACAGGAAGCGAGCAGCCCAACGCTGATCGAAAGCACAGTTAGCAATGCAAACTTCTTCATAGTTTTACTCCGTAGATTCATTAACTGCCTGCGAATATTTGTTGTCATAAATTTCTGGTTGACTTATCGTACTACAACTGTAGTATGTACTACAACTGTAGTAGATGGCCCACGGAGTTAGCCGCGTGAAGAAAAGCGTCAAGTTAAGTGATCAACAATTTCAGGTAGTGCAAGCACTGAACAAGCTTGGGGGAGCCAGCGCGCGTGAAGTGCAGCAAGAACTGAATCACCTGGGGCTCGCCCACACCACCATCGGTACGGTGATGTCGCGATTGGAAAAGAAAGGAGTTCTAAGCTCAAAGGTGCAAGGTCGGGAGAGGATCTATCGATGCACGGTAGATGAAGGAGCCATCCGCCAATCCATGGTGAACTCCATGATCTCTACCTTATTCAAGGGCGACTCCAAAGCTTTGATGGCCTACTTAGTCAGTGAAGGTGAATTCGATATCGATGAGCTGGATGAGCTCAAAAAACTGGTTCAACACGGTGAAGACAATGACTGAGACTCTGATTGACTATGAATTCTGGCGGTTAGTTTTACGATTCCTCTTCGGTTCGTCACTTTTACTACTTGCGGTATTGGGGCTGGAAAAATTCGGCTTAGCCAGGCGAATTGAAGTACGCGCCTACCTCTGGAAATCGGCGCTGGTCGGATCGATACTGTTATTGCTACCCATTTCGCTGCCGCAAGCGCCAGTAATTTACCTGCAATCAGAAAACTTGATTTCGGGTGAGCCGCTACAAACTATCGAAAACACAGAACCTGTGCTGCAAGCACAAACAATAGCTGATCCAGGTGTTGAGCAGAGTTCCG
>JANQJM010000168.1 GCA_028281635.1 Pseudomonadales bacterium
CTTGTTTGGCCAGAAACCAAGTGGGCTTATGGCGAACCAGACATGATCCTGGATATCCCCCCGACTACTGTTCCTGCTACGGGCAACGGTGTTTTCGTCAATGTTGAAGTACCTTTCGACATGCCAACGGATCGCTGGATGAAAGCCAGCCAGATCATCGCTGGTGATCGTCAGGTTCTTCATCACACGGTTAATCGCCTGGATTTCCCCGGTGAAGATGGACGTGGTTTCCTGGGTGCACCAAGTAATCCCGATAAGGCAAACATCGCTGCCTATATTCCTGGTTTCGTACAAGCGCCAAATCCGGAAGGTACTGGTGGCTTGATCAAGGCTGGCTCTGTATTGCATCTGAATATGCACTACACACCTTACGGTAAAGAAACTACTGATCGCAGCCAACTTGGTGTTTGGTTCTACCCTGAAGATGAGCCACCTGCAGAAAGAATGTCAGGTCAGTGTGCGTGCATCTTCCCCAATACCTGGACCACGATTCCTCCACATGATCCTGCCTTCGAGCAAGTGTCAAAGATTCAAATCCAGAAAGATGCGCACATCTACAGCTTCACGCCACACATGCATTTCCGTGGCAAGTACATGCGTTTCTACGCAGACTACCCAGATGGTACTCGCGAAGAGCTAATCAATATCGCCAAGTACAACTACAACTGGCAACTGGCTTACCAGTATGAAGAGCCCAAGTTTGTGCCGGGCGGAACGGTGATTACAGTCGTTGGCGCTCACGACAACTCAGCACAAAACCCTGCTAATCCAAACCCTGATCGTGCAGTTGATTGGGGTAATGAGAGCTGGGACGAGATGTTTTTCGGTGTTGTTAACTGGAAGCATGTTGACCAAGGCGGTGATGATTAAATCTGCTTTTTGAGTTTTTTAGAAAGATAAAAAGCCGGCTCTATGAGCCGGCTTTTTTGTGTCTGCGATTAATGTTCGCAAGTTACAAATTGTGATCGGTTTTGCTGTTCGAAAAGCTAGTAGTCGGCGTAAAAACGAACCCCCGCGATAAGCGGCTGTCCTGCTACGAATGTTGGCAGGCCGAAGCCACCGCCAGTATTGCCAGCATCAATCAAGAACTCCTCATCAAACAAATTGTCTGCGTAGAGTTCCACAGTCCAGCGACCGCTGTCGGGTCGGAATTTAATTGACGTATCGGTAATCCAGTAAGCGTCCTGGGAAAGCTCTGGTCGATTGCTATTGTCAAAGAACACATCAGACTGATAGGAGCTGATTAGTTCCCATTCCAGGGCATAACTCCCGACTTCGAATCCGTAGCGAAAGAACAACGCGCCGCTGGTGTCCGGTGCCAGACGAAACGTATTACCCCCGTAGTCAAATCGCGAACCTGCGACCGTGTTATTGTCAAATTCAGCATCCAGCAGCCCCAAGCTGCCTCCTATACTGAGGTTGTCGCTAATTGCGTAATCGAGAGTGGCTTCAAAACCGTACATGTCCGAATCGCCGACCGTTACGGTGACGCTTTCACCTGTTTCTATATTGGTGAAACTCTGCTGAAAGTCCTGGTAGGTATAGGCAAACAGAGCTGTGGTGAAAGACAAGTTGCCATCGAAATACTTGGCGCCAACATCGAAGCTGTCTACGATCTCTGCGTTAACAACTGTATTCTCGCCAAAAGGATTTGCATCGACCACCGGAGAACGACGCCCTTCAGCGTAGTTGAAGTACAGTGACAGGTTGTCGTTGTACGCGTAGTTCAGTGAAAGGCGGGGCAGTACATCGTCGAAATCAGCCTCGGCTTCGGCACTGAAGGCGCCAAAGAAGGTATCGCGGGAGAATCGGGTTTCATCGATAAACCGGACACCAGCGGTGACAGTCAACTGATCGGTGAGTGCATAGGACCCTTCAGCAAAGAACGAGCGGATTTCCAGGTCGGCATCGAAAACAAAGGGGCCATTGATCGATGTACTGTTACTGGTCTGGTCGCTAATGGGTGTGCCGTCCGCGTTAAACAAAGCGTCAACCAGCATCTGTCTGACTGCTGTAATCTCTGCGGTCGAGGCAGTGGCAACCTGGTCACTATCCAGTGTGACATTGGGGAACATCACATCCAACTCTGCACGGCGAGCATCCAAAGCCGCATCCAGCACCGGATCCACCATTTGGATAAAAGGTAGTGTGGATTCATCATGGGTTTCGTTGTAGCCAACGAAGCCTTCGAAGCGATCACCGATGGAGAATATCAGACGTGTGCCGTAGCCGTGCAGGTCGGCATTGTTGTCAAAGAAGTTATCTTGAATGCGCAATCCAGAACCATCTGCATCAAAGTATTCAGAGAGTTCGACATCTTTAACATAGCCGTCAACGACCCACTGCAGGTTGTCATTGAAGTTATGGGTGACAGCAAAATCAAAGGTTTCCAGATCACGGGTAATTCTCAATAGTGAACCAAGACCTAATTCGGCGTCACTGAAGGGGCTGGTGTCACCGTTACGCGGCGCGATAGAACCGCTCTTGAAAGAAATTCCAGGCTGATCATTGTCTTCGATAGACGCTCGCACGAGCACACTTGTTTCACCCCAGTCGCCTAACAAAGTTGCCCGAAGCGCATCAAGGTTATTACCGTTGAGATCACCACCGGCACAGGATTGAGCCACGCCATTCTGGTCATCAATCGTTCCCGAAGGATTGTAAGAGCCAGCGCTGCAGGCTGTGTTTTCAATGAATCCATCCTGGTCGCGAACCATCCCTGCTAATCGAAAAGCCCAGACATCATTGATGGGCACATTCACCATGCCGCGAAACTCAACACCGTCGAGGTTGTTGAACGCAAGCCTGCCTTCAGCGTCGAATTCCTGCACTGGCCGTGCGGAAAGCATGGTTACCGCCCCGTTGGACGCCGCGGCCCCGAACAGCGTCGGCTGCGCACCTTTGAGCACTTCAATGCGCTCAATGTCGTAGAGAGCAACACTGGAGACAGTTTTTTTACTAATGTCGAAACCATCTTGATAAACCGATATGCGTGGTGTAGCCGTCACTGCGGCAGTGTCATCGGTGATTCCTCTGATATTAAAAGAAGGCAGGCTGACTCCCTGTTCCTGAATAACGACGTTAGGGAGAAAGCGGGACAGATCATCCAGTTCCAGCGTGCTGGTTCGGTCAAGAAATTCACCTTGGATAACGTCCATGGTCACCGGAACATCTAACACAGATTGTTCGCGTTGTTGTGCCGTCACGACAATCTGTTCAATGCGAGAAGCATTCTCTTGAGCAACAACGACTGTGGTAGTTAGCGCACAGCCTGCCATTAGCCCGTACTTCAGTTTAGATAACTTGGGCATAAGTATCCTCGATAGTAGAAATGAGTTGTGGAAAATAGAACGTAAAAAAAGAATCGGAGCAGCCATGCGTGCGCGCATAGCGACTCCGATTCTGGTCGTGATTATCGACCAGAAGTGTGACCATTAGATTGCAGTAGCGAGAGAGAATTGAGGCAGTTTTGTGACAATAGCCCCATTGGGAGTTGGGACAATTTGATTATCCACTCGCTTCTGGTAACTAAACCAGAAGCGGGGACTTTATGTTGTAAGCCAGCGTCGTCGCAATGGAAATCTTAGTTAACGTTTCGTTCGCCTTCTTTCCAGTAGGGTTTTCTTAGTTCAGTTTTTAGAATCTTTCCTGCTCCAGACAGAGGGAGCGGCTCAGATTGGATCGACACTGAGCGTGGACACTTGAAGCCAGCGATTAGAGATTTGCAGTGTTCGATCAAAGTTGTCTCATCACATTCTGCACCTTCTTTCGGTACCACAATAGCATGCACAGCCTCACCCCATTTCTCATCGGGGATACCGATAACGGCGCACTGGCTGACAGCATCATGTTGATAGAGTGCGTTTTCTACTTCCGCTGAGTACACGTTTTCTCCACCTGAGATGATCATGTCTTTTACCCGGTCGACGATGAACACGAAACCTTCCTCATCCATGTAACCGCCATCTCCTGTGTGTAACCAACCATCTACGATGGTCTTCGCGGTTTGTTCTTCCATATTGCGATAGCCTTTCATGATATTTGGACCTCGCATACACACTTCGCCCACTACGCCGTAATCCACAACGTTGTTGTCATCATCCATGATAGTTACATCTATACCGGGAAGTGCCTGACCAGCAGATTTCATTTTGCCCGCCATTGGTCCCTCGAAAGTATGCCTCTCGGGTGGCAGGGTGGTAATAACAGGAGCCGCCTCCGTTTGACCATAGGCCTGATAAAATTGCACTTTTGGCAACACTTTTAATGCCTGTTGAATAACTGCTTCAGGCATTGGGGAAGCGCCGTACCAAATGCTTTCGAGGGAGTCGACGTCGTAGTCGCCAATTGCAGGTTGATGCACGACCATATTGATCATTGTCGGAACCAACAACATGCGCTGAATCCTGTGATCCTGCACTCCCTGCAAAGTCGCGATGGGATCGAAGGCAGGTTGGAAATAATTCGAGCCGCAGACCGCAGTAGACATCATGCACACAAAGGCATCGGCTATATGAAACATGGGTGCCACATGCAAAATGCGATCACCCTGTTGTACTCCGAGCACCGAGATGGCCTGCAAGGCGTTAACAACCAGGTTAGTGTGAGTCAGCATGACACCCTTGGAGCGACCTGTTGTGCCTCCCGTATAGAACAGACCTGCGATATCTTCGTTGCAGCGACCTGCATCAGGCACCGGATCGCTGGCAACCAGCTCTGCGTATGGCATATAGCCGTCAGGCACGTCGCCCTCATCGATGAACACATAGTGTTTGACGTGTTGCAGATCACCCCTGATCTGTTCAACCAATGGCGCAAAGGTGGTATCTACAAATAACACTGTTGCTTCTGAATCATTGAGCCAATACACCACCTCAGGTCCTGCCAGGCGAGTGTTAATCGGCTGAAAAATGCCGCCCGCCCATGGCACGGCATACATAAATTCGAAGTAACGGTCACTGTTCAGTGCCAGTATTGCCGCGCAACCATCGGCACCGACACCTAACTTTTGCAAGCCACCAGCGAAGCAGGCGATTTTATGCGCGTACTCTGGCCAGGTCTGAGTGCGATCACCATCTATTGTGGCAAGTACATGGGGTCGATTCTGTGCTGCTCTGCGCACCATTTGCGTGGTAGAAAACATGGAGGACTCTGTTTGTTTTTGTTGTTAAAGGATTTCGAAGATGTCGTAGGCTACCTTGCCAGGGACTTGCTTTGATTTGCCGACACACACGATATGATTCAACCAATCATAAGACTCGGCTGCCGTATTGAATAACGGAGTAACCCGCCAATACAGTCCATTGACATTGCGTGCCACGATACCCTTATAGGCCATATAGACAATGGCGCCATCATCTGTGTCCAGTGTGATTCGTACGTCAAGTGAACTATGACCAGACACCTGCGTAATCCAGTCGGCTCCACCGTTTCTTACAGTGCCACTCAGTCTCGGTCCTGAAAATGTGCCACCGCTAACCGGCGCGATGCTAGTGTGGCCGGTGTCCAATTGATCATCTACATCGAGTATGAGTTCCATAAGGTAGCGAGATTCCAGCTCGCTGGCTGGTGACTGTGCGGATGCCATCTGAGTTACTCCTAGTGTGCTGAGAGATGCGGCAGTCAATGCCCTGGCACCCATCTTGCCGAAGTCTCTGCGGGATAGAGTTTTTTGTGTCATTGTTCTATTCCCCTAACGCTGGGTCATTTAACTATAACCTAGCTTGCTTTACTCTGGCTAAACAATGCTTGAATCTGAATAACTATGATTACTCAAGACAATCCTGATGCGATAAGGGCTCAGGCTCTTATTCACCATGCCTACCTGTTGGGCCTGCAACTCATGGTTTCCAGCCAGCGCTCTAACGCCGAAGTAGGGGAATGGATGTTTCGTTTGTTTCGGCGTCAGCATCTGGACAAGTTTCTCTCCAGCTTCGAAAAACTCGGCTTGTCAGGACTGCCGGATGCCGTCGCCTGCGCCAAGTATCATGTGCTGTCCAACAATATGGGCGGGGTTGGCGTTGAGTATATGTACGAAACAGATCGCAAAGCCTGGGTGCGGTTCCGCTATCCGCGCTGGATGTATCATGGCCCGACTTTATGCGGTGTGCCGGTTGAAGTCAGTCGCGGCTTCCTCAACGGGTGGTACGCCCAAAACGGTGTTTCCTTGGGCAACCCGAATCTAGGCTATGTCTGCGTCTCGGAAGACATGACAGGCGAGTTTGGTCTTTGTGGCTATTTCAAAGAATATGACCACGCACTAAGTGAAGATGAACGATTGCAGTTTGCCAAGGGCGAATTGCCTCCGGCTTTCGATCCAGACGCGCAGCCTAAACCGCCCACCGAACAGTGGGATTCCTTGCGTCTGCAAAAAGCTAATCGTAACTATGCGCTGGATTACATTCGCAATGGCCTGGTGGAACTGGCCTCGGTGATTGGGGAGGAGCAGTGTAGGGAGTTAGCCAGTCGCGCTGCGAGATTAATAGGGCTCCAGTATTTTCCAGAAACAGCCGACATGGTGAGCGCAAATGATGGTGACCTTGATGCAGGGGCAAACTATTTGGCAAGTATGTTAGGGGGGATGGGAGACCGAACAACTATTACGAGAGGGAATGAGAACGTTGAAATCGAGCATGAAGGACTGCGGGTGGTGCGGGGGCTGCCCGAAACGGAAGCTTCCCTGGTTTTCGATTGCTGGGCAGAATTATGGCGAGGTACAGCCAGTTCACAGCGGCAGCTAAAGGAACTGCAATGTATCGGTGTCGACTTCGACGACAACAAAGCAACCTGGTTGCTCAGAAATCGTTAGACTCTACTCTTCCGTGTTGTGCTCGTCCCAGGCGCCACCGTATATTTTTCGGGATTCGTTTTTGGCCGCCTCTACTATTTCCTGTTCGAACTGCACTTCAGATTTCGTGAGTTCTCGAATCACTTTGTAGAAATCGTGTCCCGTATATTGATTGTCTTGAATCTTGCTCTTATTGAGCCCTAGGCGCCCTGTGATTGTCATGACATGGTTATGGTGCTCTGCGTTAGGAAAGCTGGCTTTTATTTTGGTTTTGGCTTCATGCAAACTGCGCAAGTGAAGTTGTAACTCGATTTTGACAGGTTTACCTGTTATCTGATCCGTTTCGACTATGAAGATGACATCTCTGTAGTTAAGATTTTCAGAGGCTTCAGCTTCTGAAACTTCGAATCGGTCTTTTTCTTCGATAACAGTATGACTGCCCATTCCTTTAATTGTTTCCTGGGCCGTAACAATCTGTTCAACATTCTCGAAGATAAAGCTGGCACGAATGACGTCTTTTATACGACCTATATCACCGCCGTACTTGTCTTCTTCTTTTACTTTCATGCGTGCGTAGTTTTTCAAAGGAGCCGCGTGAACCTCGCTGCCGGTTGCGGCACCAATATTGTCAAGAAAGGCATTAAACTTCTCCGATTGCATGTGCTGAACTTCGATGCCCTCTGCCAGCAACTTGGTTTTAGAACCTCTGGAAAGAATGCTGATGCGATGATCAATCAGCGGCAAGCTTAGGGTTGCTGCAATGTCATCATCAGTGGCCCCTTTTCCTTTTAAGTGATCGCGGGCGAAATCTACCAGCTTGGTTTTCTTTTCTTCATAACCTTTCAGACCTTCGAGATCTACCGTACCAAGCGCAGCACTAAGCTCGCTCTGGAAAATACCTCCAGGATGATCACCATCGCCTTCGAGTTGCTTGACCTTAGCTTGAAGAGGAGCGCCAGCGCTTAGATTTTGCACCCGTCGATACATCTCGGCGTCCCGCTGACCGGAGAAGATCGTGCGCTCCTCTGACAAGTCTTCAGATTCCTTGAATTCTGCTGATTGCACCAAATCATCATTCTGTTGATTTGGGCCGCTCTTGGATTTCATTAAGGTTTTCCCTTAATACAAATTCGGGAGTTAGACAAAACTCGAGCTTGGAGCATATCGATTCTACAACATTTGCTTCCAGATAAACTCGATTACCGCTCCCATTCTAAATCAATTATACGCTGGTTATCACAAACTGTTCTGATTACGTCGGGCCTGAAAGCCAGACAGAGGGTATTGGTTACTTTAAAAAAGCGGCTTTGTTGTCAAAGCGGCGCAAGATTGTGGGGAGATAGATCAAATCCAGAACCAGGGCCAATACTACAATAGGTACCAATAATTTCGCCGATTGCTGGAAATAGAGAGTGTTGGCAAAGATTAGGATTGTTGTTCCCAATGCAAGTACCATCGTAGTGATGGTGAGTGCCGGGCCAGCGATACGGATCGAATGCGCGATCGCTTCATTTTGATTGGCACCGAGTCGCCGACTTTCCAGATAATGACTGAGTATGTGCACGGTGTCGTCCACTACCAGCCCGATGCTGATGCTGAACAGCATCATGACGAACGGATCTAGCTGACCGACGAACAAAGCCCAGAATCCAAACACCATGGTAGCCGGTAATAAATTCGGCACGACGCTAAGAAAACCGAAATACCAACTTCCCAAGCCGAAGATGAGCGTTACTGTGATTAACATCAGACTGATGGAATAGCCTTGCAGTAGCTCAGTGGTCACCAATTCATCCATCCGTGAGAAGACCAGGAGTCCACTGCCGTGGATGAGCTCTGCAGACCGAAAGAAACTGGGAAACTCGTCTGTTATGAGTTGATCCAAATCTATTACTTCCTGATTAGATATCTGAGTTGCGTTGATCAGGATTGTGACGGCAGAAAAATCTTCGTTGATGAAACTACCAACCGGAAACTCTTTGCTATTCACCATTGCAAAGGCATCAAGATAGTTTGCTACTGTCTGTTCACTCTCGGGCAGATAGTAGTAATCTGGATCGCGGTCGTTAATGAATTGATTGATGGTCTTGAGTACATCCACTAGGCTTGCTTGTGACTCAACCACATCCTGCTCTAGCAGCCAGTCACCAAAGGCTTCTACCTCCAGCAAAAAGGCTGTGTCCATGGCGCCATTTTCAACGCTGGTGTCGATCGCATAACTTAATGCCGGGCCCCTATTCATATTGTCGGCGATCTCGTCGTAGTACTGACGGATGTCACTGTCGTTGGCAATGAAATCCAATCGATTGAAATCTGTTTCGTTGAGAGGAAGCAGAAAGACAGTGAAGATCGCAAGGGCTGTGCAGCTAAAAAATAACGTACTGTCACTGCGTTCTGTGAAGGCGACTAGCCGCTCTAGTTTGCCTTGCAGAAACAACTCCTCATCGGGGTTCATGTCTGGAGACCAGCGAGTTAGCAAGACCATCATGCTTGGCAACATGGTAAAGGTCAGCACGAAAGCGAAGACAATTCCAATTGCAACGATTTGACCGAAGTCCTGAATAGCCGGTGAGGAAGTCATATTCAGAGAAGAGAAACCGATGGCGGTGGTAATGGCAGCCAGCGTCACCGGCTGAAAATTATAGGAAAGGCTGTGATGCATGGCGTCCAGTTTCGACTTATCCTGCTGCAGTGCCTGTTTGTAGATAGAAATGATATGAACGCTATTGGCAACCGCGATAATGATCACAACCAGTGGCGCGATTACCGAGATACTGTTAAACGAGTAACCCAGATAGTTGACCATGCCAATTGTGCATGCAGCTGTAACTACCTGGTGTATGAGTATGCATGCACCGAGAGTGATGGAGCGAAAGCAGTAACAAATGACCAGTACACAGATAACAATGACGAATGGCAGCAGGGAAGTCAGGTCCGCCACCATGGAAGCTTGTTGAGTCTCTTCCAGAATTAGATCTGAGCCGGCGAACAGTCTCACATCCGGGTGTCGCGCCCGCAAATCATCGCGCAGCGATTGAATTGCCGCTGCAATGTCCATCCGTGTGCTTTGATCGACTTCTCTGGCATTGAGTGACAGATTGGCAAACGTGAGCGCGGCATTGCGAGACAGCAGATTATTGGTAAGCAATCTGTCTTCGACTGCTTCTTTCGCTAGTTGCGCGAATTCTGCTTCCGTGTAATCAGCCACTGATTTAGTGAACAGTCGGCGCTGAGTCTCGGGTGAAATCCAATCCACGATGGTGGAAAGATAAGTCGCGGTGGGAATGGCTTCATAGCTGTCTCGGAGATCATTGATGGCAGCCAGCACACGATGATTGAATACTGTCTCACCATCTCCTGCGATGAAAATAAACGACGCATCAGTTGCAATCGGAAACTCCTCATCCATGCGTATCAACTCATCCAGATAGGGATCACTTTCGGTAAGCAGAGCGTTGAAAGTGCCATCGAATTGCGTGCTCAACAATCCGATTGCCATCACCAGAGAAACCAGTGCACTCAAGCCAAACAGCGGCATGCGGTTTTTGACACAGGCACCGGCAACACGGGTGGCGACTGCAGAGATGTCTAACTTCATTTCCTAACCATTCAATTGCTGATTTACTGCTCAGCTAACGCGACGACAATGGTCTATCCAACTGTTCACACCGGCGCTTCGATGTTTCTGCTTATGCAATATAAAGTAGAACTTTCTACGCCAGTTACGCTGGGGAGCGGCTAATGGTACCAGCGTTCCTCGTCTGAAGGCTTCTTCCAATGTCAGTCTTGACAGACATCCGATACCTAATCCGGCTTCGACGGCACGCTTAATGCCTTCAGTATGCTGCAGCTCCAGGCGTAACTTAAGATTCGGCAAGATTCCGCTCATAGCGCGATCGAATGCCTGACGGGTGCCGGAACCCGGTTCCCGCACAATCCATTCGGCTTCCAATAACTGCTGCTCTGATAGCTGTTTGCTGCCAGCCAGCGGATGGCCCGGGGCACAAAATGGGGTGAGTTCGTCATCCCGCCAGAACTGCACATTTAAATGGGTGTCCTGTAATTCGCCTTCGATGAGGCCGAGGTCGAGTTCGAAGTTGCGGACCTTGGCGGCTATGGCGGCGGTGTTTTCGACGGTCAGTTTGACGTTGGCGCTGGGATGTTCATTCATGAAGTTGGCCATGATGCCTACTGCCAGGTAGTTGCCAATAGTCAGGGTCGCGCCGATCTTAAGTTCGCCGATTTCGGCCTGGGATTTCAGGGCCAGCTCCAGGTCCTGAGCCTGTGAGATCAGGGCAGCGGCCCTGGGTCGCATGGCCTGACCTTGCTCGTTCAATTGCAGGCGCTTGCCGTGGCGGTCAAACAGAGGCAAGTCGAAACGTTGTTCCAATTCTTTCAGAGCAGTGCTCGCGGCAGACTGGGAAATAGCGAGCTCTGCTGCGGCCTGGCTGACGTTCTCATGGTTGGCCACAGCCAGGAAGACTTGTAGCTGTTTGAGGGTGAAGTGCATGGCTGAGAGTATACTCTTATATCAACAAAATAGATAAATGTTATAGATATAATCAATTTTACAGATATAAGGCTCACAGCTAAACTGCGCGCACTGTGGATTAGGAGTACACCGTGGCCAGCATTTCTACCCAAAGCGTTACCGACGTTCATCACTGGAATGAATCTCTGTTTAGTTTCAAAACCACTCGCGATCGCTCGCTGCGATTCGAGAATGGACACTTTGTGATGCTTGGTATGCAAGTTGAGGGCAAACCCCTGATGCGCGCCTACAGTATCGCCAGCCCCAACTACGATGAAGAACTGGAGTTTTTCAGTATTAAGGTGCCGGACGGCCCTCTTACGTCTAAATTGCAGAACATCAAGATTGGCGATGAGCTTCTGGTCAGCAGCAAACCCACCGGCACGCTGGTCGTAGATCACCTGCTTGAAGGGCGTAATCTTTACTTGATCAGCACCGGCACAGGACTGGCTCCCTTCATGAGCATTATTCAGGATCCAGCGGTATACGAACGATTTGATCGGGTAATCGTCACTCATGGTGTGCGCTACATTTCAGAGCTGGCGTATCAGGACTTCATTCAGCAGCAATTGCCAAGCAATGAGTTCTTCGGTGATGAGGTGAAGAACAAGCTGCTTTACTACCCAACTGTTACTCGGGAAGCGTTTCGTAATCAGGGTCGACTCACCGATCTTATGACCTCGGGAAAACTATTTGCAGATCTTGGATTAAGTCAGGCAGACCCGGAACACGATCGCTTCATGATCTGCGGTAGCCCCAGCATGTTGAAAGACTGTTGCGAGATTCTGGATGGATGGGGCTTCGAAGAGTCGCGTCAGGGCATTAAAGCGCACTACGTAATCGAAAGGGCGTTTGTAGAAAAATAATCCTGCTGCTATCAGCTGTCGCTTCTTGGCGGTGTTTCGATTCACAGGATTTGCCTTCCACCGAATGCTTGAAACCCATATCAAGCATTCGATACCGAAATTGGACCCAAGGGTCTTTAAGCGCTCTCTCTTGGCTGTAACCATTTCGGGAGAAGACTCTCGCTATCTAAATCAGTTTTATCATTGAACGGAATCCCTAGTTCCAGCAGATCACGTTGCAAGCTACCACTGCTGAATGCTGCGAACAGCTCAGAGTTGCCGCCCACTAGTTTTCCACCGATATAGATTTGGGGAATAGTAGGTGATCCAGTCAGGGCCTTTAGTTCTTTTCTGATCTCGTTGCCGACTCCGTTTTCCTGCAATGCTTCACTGTCAACTTGTATGCTGTGATAGGTGATGTCGAGCGCACGAAACAGTTTTTCCGCCGCCCAACAAAACTCACACCACTCCATGCCAAACAGAACAACAGGCTCTGTACGAATCGTTTCTTCCACCAATGCGCTGACTTCTTTACGGACATTGGGCTTTGGTGTGGGCTGTAAGTTGACTACTGCCGGCGAGTCCGCTGCCTCAACGGCAAATTGACATAGTGGTGTGGACCGTGAGATTTCCAGCTCTGCCGCTGTCATCTCTGTCGGAATATCTTCGAATAGTGGGGTAGACAGATAGCGTTCACCGGTATCTGGAACCATACATAAGATATTACTCCCGGGCGCGGCTTCCTGAGCTATCTCCAGACCGGCAGCCACCGTTGCGCCTGCCGTAATGCCTGCGAATATGCCTTCTCGGCATGCCAGTTGTCTGGATGTCTCCAGCGCGGCTGAGCCGCTTATGCCCAGGCTTCTGTCTATCCAGCCTTCTTTAATGGCTTTTTCTAATAGAGGCGATATGAAATCCGGTGTCCAACCCTGCATCGGATGGGGTCTAAAGAATGGATGGCTGCCAGCAGGCTCACCGAATTCATCTCTTTTCTGAGGAATGGCGCTACCAAGTAAACGCGCGTTGTCCGGTTCCGCCACTACTATTGAAGTCGATGGACTCTGCACCTTCAGCACACTGGCAACACCTTTTACCGTTCCACCAGTTCCAAAACCTGAAACCCAATAGTCCAAAGGCATGTCCATGAAATCGGTCAGGATTTCCTGGGCAGTGGTTAGCGCATGGACTTTCGCATTGATCTCATTGGCAAACTGCCTGGTAAGAAAGTAATCGTGTTTATTCGCTAACTCTTCAGCCTTGCGCATCATACCGGTGCCTTTGTCCTCTGCCGGTGTTAGCACAACCTTGGCACCCAGGAATCGTAGCAGTTTGCGACGTTCAACACTGGCACTCTCCATCATGGTTACTACTAGTGGGTATCCCTTCTGTGCGCAGACCATGGCAAGGCCTATGCCTGTATTCCCACTGGTCGCTTCGATCACAGTTTGCCCCGGTTTCAATGCGCCTGTCTCTTCAGCATGTTCGATCATGGCGAATGCCATACGATCCTTTACTGAGGCCATAGGATTGAAATACTCCAGTTTCACGAACAGGTTCACCTGTTCGGGTGCCATGTGGTTGAGTCGAACTACTGGCGTATTGCCAATTGTTTCCAAAATCGAGTTGTATCTAGGCATAACTCGTATCTCCTGAAACTTTCCTTCTATGTGTTGTGAATCGACAAGCTATTTGTCCATCGCTGTATCGCAGCCGAAACGCAAGAAATTGCATTAAACGACTACTCAAGTTTGAACTGGAGGTTTGTTCGTGCGATTGAGTTGAATTGATGTTTAATGAGTTCATGGCAACCCCCTTAAAAAAGCAGTCGGGAGGAACCCTTTGAATAGCTTGCGAAATTCAAACGAGTTAAATCGGCCGATAGTGACGCCGCGTTCGGCCAGGCGTTGTTGAAACTTCCCGCTCACGTATTCCTCGAAGACATCGATGCTATGCCCTACACACTCGGACCCAACGAACACCAGGGGTAATTGATTGCATTCAAATTCTTGCTTGTGGCTGCTGTCGAGTTGGCTTTCGCAGAAGGGCACGGACGCCAATCTGAATAATGTGCGTAGTGCATTGGTGTAAACATTGTCTTCTGCTGTGGCCAGGACGACTGGATAGGCCACCTCATCAATTGCTTGTAGGTGAATGGCTCGGGCCACGCTATCACTATCACCAATTGCTCTGATTTCCATTGATTCAGAGTTGGCCAGAAGTTGGTTATCTATGTTGATCATTGCTCTTTCCAAAACCTGATTGCTGTTATTTTGGTGGCAGCAGTTTTGCTGTCTATGGTGGGAAATATTGATTGGCAGCAATGAATTGGGCGTGGAAGAAATCGTGGTTTTTTAGAAATACCTGCAAAGCGCCATTAGACGCGGTTTTTGGGACTTTCTATAATGGTCGGCTTGCACTTAGCGAGCCCAGGAATGGCCAATCTCAAACTCAAATTACTCGGGGAAGTTCAGGTTGTAAGGGGCGGTCAGAAACTCGAGCTGCCTCCTTCAAAGAAGACCCGGGCGCTGCTGGCCTATCTGGCAGTGACAGCCAAACAGCAGCGACGTGAACATCTCTGTGAGCTGTTGTGGGAGATTCCGGACGATCCACGGGGATCACTGCGCTGGAGCCTGTCCAAGATTCGCCGACTGGTGGATGACGATAACCAACAACGCATAAAAGCAGATCGCAACGTCGTAGCGTTGGATACTCAAGACTTGATGATTGATACACAGGAGCTCGCCGCACTTGCGCGGAGTGATTTGACCTCAGTCGACTGTGATCGGCTCATCGATGCGGTCCGGGAGCTAAGTGGCCAGTTTTTGGAAGGCCTTGAACTGGCCGATTTCCATGAATTCAGCAGTTGGTGTTTAGCGGAGCGAGAACAGGTTGAGCGCAATCGACTCCTTCTACTCAAAGCAGTAACAGAACGACTTGTCGGCGAACCCGAACGTCGCCTGGAGTTTGCTCGCGAACTCGTCACACTTCGTCCCTATGACAAGGCAAACAGAGTTCAGCTTATTCAATTGCTGAATGATTGCGGTCGCGGTGCTGAAGCGAAGCAACAAGTGGAGCAGGGTAGCCGTATGTTGCAGGAAGTGGGCGAAGACACAGTTGCACTGCATCAGGCCTTCAAAAAGAAGCCAGAGTCCTCCCAGACCAGTCACACCACATTAGAAGCCACTAAGTCAAAAGCTGCAGCAAGCTTTGCAGGCAACAGTGCGATCCAAGCGCAGCAGTCCTTACTGGGAAGGGAACGAGAACTTGAGCTCATTGGATCCTGCTGGAAAGAAGTGCAAGATAAGCGAGTCGCACGTTGTCTACTCTTTCGCGGTGAACCAGGCATTGGTAAGAGCAGCCTTTTAGATCATGCTTACCAGCTTGCGCGAGCTAACACCGCCAGTATCTT
>JANQJM010000193.1 GCA_028281635.1 Pseudomonadales bacterium
CAATATTCAGATCGACCACTTCACCGACCTCCCCTGTTACAGAAATCGGCATAAACTTTACTTTCTTGCCTCGCCCCTCATCATAGTAGAACTCTTGCCAAACCAGCGCTCCCGCCTCGTCTATCCAGGCCGACCGCAAACCAACAGGTCTGCGATTTCTATTGGCTAAGGGGGTGCTGTACAAAATCTCTTCAGCACCGATTTCATTGTTTATCCGCATGATTCCTCGGTGGGCGATATCGGGGTCATAGTTTCGTCTGGAGAAAAACAAAAACGACTGCCTACCAGTTGCACTAAGCTCGACTTCTCGAATATGCATGTCTGGTTCGTCGATGAGTAGAGGAGTTCGCTCTGAATCCAGGACACTGATTTCTGGGAAGGGGTCTGCCCGCAAAAGGTCGCTCCACCAATCCCACCAAAGAGTTGCATTCGCATCCCGACCCGAGAAGTTCCTGTCCCTCAACTCTCTGGTAATAGACAGCAATGCAATTCGGGCTTGAGTTCCAATTGTGGTACTACACATGTAAATCACGTCGCCGGCAAATCCACATGGGCCATCCAACCGCACTTCTGTAGGATCACCAAGTCGTGGAATGATTTCACTGACACACTTGACGCAATTGGACTCCTTCGCTGACAGAATAGCCTGTAATTGCATCTGAGGATCAACCGCATCCAGGTCGTTCAATATCGTATCGGTTCTTTCGCTAGAGAAGTCGTCTTTGATTGAAATGTCGTTGATTTTTTCTACGATGTAGAGCCCATTGGGCAGGGACAAGAGAGTCCATTGAGCGTTGAGACTAAATCCCTGACCTTTGGGCAGGCTGGCCAGATGACTTGCAATCTCATTAATTGCTACGACACGAATAGGGGTGCTGGTGGCCGCTCGTTGCAGATTATCAGAAGAACCGGGTTCGACTTTGATTACTTCATTAACTCTGAGTGCAATGGCTCCTTGCCAATCGGAATCAAACGAGACATTGCCATCAGTATAGGCAACCAGCTTTCTAAAAGCCGATGTACCAATATCGAAATCGACACCTCCCCAATCGGCATCTACGATTACCCTGGGTGGGTCTGTGCGTACCGAAGAATTTTCGACAACGCAGGATTGCAGCAATAGAAAAAACGTGAAGGTTAAGCTGGCGACGAGACTCCGGATCCTTAGCATCATCGGTCAAGCCCTATGGTAGCAAGATGTAAGGTAAATAATGTTTCACCTAATCTTTAGACAAACTTTCTACCCATTTGTTCTGACCAAATAGTTATGGGTGAATTTTCAGTATTCCTGACTTTAAATAGAATCGTCATTAAATGCACTAGCCAAAGGTGGCTGAATTCCCATTTGACCGAACAGCGCTTGATTGATCTCTGTAATCGGGGCAACGAACAGCTTTCGCGAATCACAATGCGAGAGTTTTTTCTCCCCGTGAAATACCCGAAACTCCGGTGCGCGCCACTTCCAGTACAGTGTTATCACCCAGTGCCAGGATAAAAGCGTCCAGCTTGTCACCGGCACCAGTGATTTGAATCGTGAACACATTGGCGGTGAGATCCACTACTTGACCACGAAAAATATCCACGGTGCGCGAAACTTCTGCTCGTTGTGCGCCGGTAGCACGAACTTTAATAAGCATCAGTTCACGTTCTACATGTGCTCCTTCTGTCAAATCAACCAGCTTCACCACATCGACCAGCTTGTTTAAATGCTTGGTTATTTGTTCGATGCGTGCATCATCACCAGTTGTAGTAAGGGTTAATCTGGACAGGGTTTGATCTTCAGTGGGCGCGACAGTCAATGAATCGATGTTGTAGTTACGTTGTGAAAACAAGCCCACAACACGCGACAAGGCACCCGGTTCATTTTCCATAAGTACTGAAATTATGTGTCTCATCTTAGGTGCGCTCCGTTTTGCTCAAAACCATATCCTTCATAGCACCGCCTTTTATCGCCATGGGGTAAACGTGTTCACCTGGATCAACCAGCACATCGACAAACACCAGCTTGTCTTTCATGGCAATGGCTTCTTCCAGCTTGGTATGGAGTTCATCCAGTTTTTCGATGCGGATACCAACATGGCCATAGGCTTCGGCCAGTTTGATGAAATCAGGGAGTGACTCAGAATAAGTACTATGACTATGGCGGCCACCGTATTGCATGTCCTGCCATTGCTTCACCATGCCCAGCGCCTGATTGTTCAAGCAGATGATCTTGACTGGTAATCCGTATTGCATGCAGGTAGCAAACTCCTGTTGATTCATCATGAAGCTGCCTTCACCGGTAATGCAGACTGAAATTGCATCAGGGAAAGCGAACTGCACACCCATGGCTGCAGGAAAACCAAATCCCATAGTGCCAAGACCACCGGAGTTGATCCAGCGTCTGGGCTTGTCAAAACCGTAATACTGGGCAGCAAACATCTGATGCTGGCCAACGTCGGAAGACACATAGGCATCGCCCTTTGTCACTTCCCATAAAGCCTGCACCGCCTGTTGCGGTTTTATTACTCCGTTTTGAGCTGGTGTCACTGCGAGGCAGTCTTTTTCCCGCCATTGTTCAATCTGCTTCCACCAAACTTCCAGAGCATGTTCGTCGACTTTGGCGCTGCTGTTATCCAGTTGCGTAATCATTTCCTTGAGAACTGCTTTTACCGGACCAACAATTGGAACGTCGGCAGTCACTGTTTTGGAAATTGATGCAGGGTCAACGTCCACATGAAGAATCGTAGCGTCGGGGCAGAATTTGCTGGTATCCGAATTTGTTACCCGGTCATCAAACCGCGCACCTATAGCAAGTAAGACATCGCAGTAGTGCATCGCCATATTGGCTTCATAAGTGCCATGCATTCCCAACATTCCCAGGAACTGTTTGTCGGAAGCGGGATAAGCACCCAGACCCATCAAGGTATTGGTTATTGGATAGCCGAGCTTGCGAGTTAACTCCGTGAGTTCCTCCGAGCCT
This sequence comes from Pseudomonadales bacterium, assembly GCA_028281635.1. Taxonomy (GTDB): domain Bacteria; phylum Pseudomonadota; class Gammaproteobacteria; order Pseudomonadales; family Pseudohongiellaceae; genus UBA9145. The sequence continues at coordinate 2,963 of JANQJM010000193.1, forward strand.
TCACCCATGATGACACCGCCACCGGTGTATATCATTGGACGCTTGGCAGCGAGCAAGGCATCTACGGCTTTCTTAATCTGACCGGAATGTCCCTTGGCAGGAACCTGATAGGAACGCAGCTTGATGTCCTTTGGATATTCATAAGGAAATTTCAGCTTGGGATCGGTGACATCTTTAGGCACATCGATTACCACCGGGCCTGGACGGCCAGTAGTAGCAATATGAAATGCTTTCTTGACGATGCGGGGAATTTCTGCGGCGTTCTGTACCATGAAACTGTGTTTCACAACCGGGCGAGACACACCGACCATGTCAGTTTCCTGAAAACCATCGGAGCCGATCATCCGACTCTCGACCTGTCCCGAGATCACCACCATGGGAATAGAATCCATATAAGCGGTAGCAATGCCCGTAATGGCATTGGTTGCGCCAGGGCCAGAAGTTACCAGCACCACGCCCGGTTTGCCGGTTGCGCGCGCATAGCCATCAGCGGCATGGGTTGCAGCTTGCTCATGGCGCACAAGAATATGTTCCACTTTATCCTGGTGAAATATTGCGTCATATATATGCAGCACGGCACCGCCCGGATAGCCGAACAGTATCTCCACACCCTCATCGTGCAGAGCACGAATAAGCATTTCGCCACCAGATAATTCTTCCACTTTTCTTGCCTCTAAATAGTCACTTCGTTAAACAACATCAAAAAACCATGACAGTAACTGCCCCCTCTGGAGCCAGCCGTCATGCGAGTTAAATATGAGTCTTTTTCACATCTCACAAGCAACCGAACGACCCCGTCGAATTCCCGGTTTCTTGCAAAATGTCGGCCCCATGCGCGATATCGTGATAGATATCGTGGAGGTGGCCTGGGCTGGATGTTGTCCTACACCTAGAACGTAGTCTGCTGAGATGCCAGGTCGTGGCGGGGGTCAGACTACAGCAGTGTGGCGGGAGTTACCGCTCACCCTGCAAAAACACGGCGATTCTCCCATTTTAGCTAGGAAAGTCAAGCTGTTATGGCAATCTTATGGCAACAAGTTGCTAAGCGACCGCAGCCTGTTCATCGGTGGTTGGCGCCTTGTCGAAGGCCAATTCGCCTGCAGAATCCAGATCCACCGCAATTACGTCACCGCTCACGTAGTCACCCTGCAGCACATGCTGGGCCAGCGGATTCTCGATCCAGTTCTGAATCGCCCGCTTCAACGGCCGCGCCCCGTAAACCGGGTCATAGCCTAGTTCGGCGATACGATCGAGCACGGCAGCAGATACCACCAGTCGCAGCTCACTATGGGCCAGGCGCCGGTTCAATAAATCGATCTGGATTTCGGCAATGCCACGAATCTGCTCCTGAAGCAGTGGATGGAATACCACCGTTTCATCAATACGATTCACAAACTCTGGCGAGAAATGCCGTACCACAGTTTCCAGAACGACAGTTTTCACTTTTTCGTAGTTCTCTTCATTGAGATTTTGTTCGTTCATCATCTCCTGAATGCGGTCAGAACCCAGATTGGATGTCATGACAATCACGGTGTTGCGGAAATCGACGGTGCGACCGTGCCCATCAGTTAAGCGTCCATCATCCAATACCTGAAGCAAAACATTAAAGACATCAGGATGGGCTTTTTCCACTTCGTCCAACAACAACACCGAGTAAGGTCGGCGCCGCACTGCTTCAGTGAGATAACCACCTTCCTCATAACCGACATAACCAGGTGGTGCACCAATCAATCGAGCCACTGAGTGCTGCTCCATGAATTCAGACATATCGATGCGCACCATAGCCTCTTCTGTGTCGAACAGAAATTCCGCCAATGCTTTACACAACTCGGTTTTACCCACACCAGTTGGGCCAAGAAAAAGGAAAGAGCCATTGGGCCGATTCGGATCGGATAATCCAGAACGTGAACGTCGCACGGCGTTGGCCACTGCCTCGATGGCTTCGTTTTGTCCGATTACCCGCTTATGCAAGGCTTCTTCCATTTGCAGCAACCGCTGCTTATCACCCTGCAACATTTTGCTCACAGGAATACCGGTAGAGCGGGAAACCACATCTGCAATCTCTTCTTCGGTAACGCGATTGCGCAGCAGTTTTTTCTCCGCCGCTTCCGCTTCAGCAGCCATTTCCAGTTTTCTTTCCAGGCCAGGGATAACACCGTACTGAATTTCAGACATGCGTGCCAAATCACCGGAACGCCGCGCTGTTTCCATATCGTGCCTGGCTTTCTCCAGACTACTCTTGATAGTTGCCGTGCCTTGCAAAGACGCTTTTTCCGCTTTCCAGATCTCTTCCAGATCGGCGTACTCCCGCTCCAGCTCGGCAATTTCTTCAGCGAGCTTGTCTTTGCGTTTCAGCGAAGCTGCATCTTCATCTTTCTTCAGCGCTTCCTGTTCGATCTTTAACTGGATGAGGCGCCGCTCCAACTTGTCCATCTCTTCAGGTTTGGAATCGATTTCCATCCGAATCAAACTCGCGGCTTCATCCACCAAATCAATTGCCTTGTCAGGTAGTTGGCGATCGGTGATGTAACGCTGAGAGAGTCTGGCTGAAGCAATGATGGCGGAATCGGAGATATCGACGCCATGATGTACCTCATAGCGTTCTTTCAATCCGCGTAAGATGGCAATGGTGTCTTCTTCGGTAGGCTCTTCCACCAACACTTTTTGAAAGCGTCGCTCCAGTGCCGCGTCTTTCTCTATATATTGTCTGTATTCGTCTAATGTCGTAGCACCAACACAGTGAAGTTCTCCTCGTGCCAATGCTGGCTTAAGCATGTTGCCCGCATCCATAGCCCCTTCGGCCTTGCCAGCGCCGACCATCGTATGCAATTCATCGATAAAGAGAATGATGGAACCTTCTTGCTTGGACAGTTCATTGAGAACGGCTTTTAACCGCTCCTCAAATTCACCGCGGAACTTGGCACCTGCTATCAATGCACCCATGTCCAAGGCGAGAATTTTTTTGTCGCGTAGTCCTTCCGGTACTTCGCCGTTAACGATACGCTGAGCAAGACCTTCTACAATAGCCGTTTTGCCCACACCAGGTTCACCAATTAACACGGGATTGTTTTTGGTACGCCGTTGCAGCACCTGAACCGTACGTCGAATCTCTGCATCTCTTCCGATAACCGGGTCCAGGCTTCCTTCCTCTGCTCGCTCGGTAAGATCGACGCAATACTTGTTGAGTGCCTGCCAGGAATCCTCAGCTTCGGGATCATCCACGCTGTCCCCACCACGCAAATTCATAATGGCATTTTCTAATGCCTGCGGAGAAACACCGAAACTATTGAGTATCTTGCCGACTTCGCCTTTGTCTTGCATAGCAACTAACAAGATGGTTTCGCTGGAGATAAAACTGTCGCCCTTCTGCTGAGCAAGCTTGTCAGCCTGATTCAGTAGTTTGCCCAGTTCTGGAGAAACTGAGATCTCCCCACCATTGTCTGGAACCTGTGGCAAGTCATCCACAGCTTTCTGCAGTTGCCCACGCAGTTCTGGAATATTGAATCCAGTTTGTGACAACAGCGGTCTAACCGATCCACCTTTCTGATCAATGAGAGCCAGCAACAAATGCACTGGCTGGATCAGGTTGTGGTCCTTGCCTACCGCTAAAGACTGCGCGTCAGACAGGGCCGCCTGCAATTTGCTGGTTAGTTTGTCGATTCGCATAGTGCTATCCGCATCATGGCAGCCGCCACCCGTTGGTGCCGCCCGCCTCTAAGTCATTTAAGTCTGCTCTATTTATTGGGTTACACCGGACAAAATTCAATGCGTGCGGCTGGATTGTTGATGCGGATCAAACTTACGGATTTGGGATTACTCAGGGCCGCAGGTAGATGGCGCTGAGCTGACGACCGGTGACGCCATCGCGGCGATAAGAAAAAAATAGATCGGCATCACGGAATGTGCAATAAGTGCCACCATAGACGTGCTGGACGCCCAGCAGGTCTAGCTGCCTGCGAGCAATCCCATACAGATTGGCCAGATATTTCCCGCCGGCTGCGGGCGCAAAATGCATTGCCATTTCCTCCGAATCATCTAACCTTAAAAATCTGTCCCTGACTTCCACCCCAACCTCGAAGTATTCAGGTCCGATAGCAGGTCCCAGCCATGCCAGCAATGAATCCGGCGCGCTTTCCATTGCGGCAAGAGTACTGCTCAGAATCGAATCTGCAAGGCCACGCCAACCTCCGTGGGCAATAGCAACTTCTGTCCCCTCCATATTGCACAATAGCACTGGCAAGCAATCGGCTGTCATAATACAACACACCAGACCTGGAGTTTGGGTGGTCAAGCCATCGCCGGTCAGCTCATCCTGCACTGTTTTCATTGCATGCACCTGTCTCCCATGAACCTGCTTAAGCCATTGCCATTCGAATTCTGCGGCGATATTGGAAGCTACAAGCTTGCGGTTTGTAGCGACTGACACAGGATCATCTTCCACGTGTAAGGCCAGGTTCATGCTGTCGAATGGGCTTGCACTGACACCGCCCATACGCGTGGTGACGATTGTTCCCACATTACTCGGTGCTGGCCAATCAGGTGTAATCTGCTTTAGCTGATCCATAACACTTATTCTTGGCGATTATCTGCTTCCATGGCATGTAACAACTCCAGCATGTCTTCGGGTAAAGGAGCTTCCCAAGTACAAGTGTCATTAGAATCTGGCAGTTGTAGAGTGAGTCGCCTTGCGTGTAAGGCCTGTCGCCTGAAACACTGCAATTGCTCAATTAGATGCGGAGAACTAGCCGCAGGAATCTGCAGTCTTCCACCATAGGTCTGGTCACCTACCAGTGGGTAGTTTATGTGCGCCATATGCACGCGAATCTGATGGGTTCTCCCAGTTTCTAACTGCACATGAATATGGGTATGGGAACGATAACGCTGAATAACGCGATAATGGGTGATGGCTTCCTGGCCCTTCGCAGTCACTGCTCTCTTCTTTCTACTAACTGGATGCCTGCCCAGAGGCGCCTCAATCGTGCCGCCGCCGGTGAATACACCCTGCACGACAGCCTCGTACTCCCTGCGGATTTTTCGTTGTTGTAGATGCCGTACTAACTGCGTGTGCGCCGGTAATGACTTAGCTACAACCATCACCCCGGTCGTGTCTTTGTCCAAACGGTGCACAATTCCAGCGCGAGGCAGCTGCTCCAATTGCGGACAGTGACTCAACAGTCCATTAAGCAAGGTACCTTCCCTGTGACCTGCGGCAGGATGCACGACTAGCCCGGCGGCTTTGTTGATCACCAGCACATGCTCGTCCTCATACAGGATGTCCAATGGCAAGGACTGCGCCACCCAGCTGTCTACTGTTTCCAACTCGGCATTCAGACTGAGCGTCGCTCCACTGGTAATACTGTCCCTGGGCTTAAGTTTCCGGCCATCAACCAACAGGCATCCGGCCTTGATCCATGCCTGCAGTCTTGCGCGGGAATAGTCGGGAAACAATTTGGCCGCAATCTGGTCCAATCTATTACCGGTGAGGGAATCCGGCACTTGCGCCTGCAGGCTGATTTGTTGGGTTTCGGAACTCACCAAATAATGATACTTGAATGCGCCCTCTGGAGCAGCGAATCCACGACTTAGCCATGTTGGGCTTCAGTATGCGTCTGGAGTGTGGGTTTAGCCCCAAGGCTATGGTTTAATAGCGATTTTTTCGACGGCTTACCCCGAATAAAACGCGTGTAACGAATCTGATGAGGCTCTGGATAACACTTCTAATTCTGGCGACGCTAAGCGGATGCGGGCTATTCGGTGGCGGTGATCGAGATGAATTTGCCGGTCTCAGCACTGAAGAGCAGTTTTATCGTCGTGCTCTGGACCAACTGAATGCAC
>JANQJM010000212.1 GCA_028281635.1 Pseudomonadales bacterium
CTCTTCGTACTGCCGCCGCAGGTCGGGAGTCCGCCTTTGTCGATCTGAATGCTGTCGATCACAACATGAAGTTGGTAGGTGATAAGTTAGGTTCCGCGATTGGACTGCGCCTCTGCGCCAAGAGCCTGCCAAGCTTGCAACTTTTGGAGTACATGATGGTGACCGCGTGCACCAACCGAATCATGGCTTTTTCCGAAGGCATGGTGCGTGATCTGTTGCTACGCTTCGGTGGTGATGTTGATATTCTGTTGGGTCGACCGGCTACAGTAGATGCACTGGCCCGCACTTTTGCAAATCTGGATGAGTCTGGCGACGGACCAAATCCAACAGGTTCAGTACGTTGGCTCGTAGACACGCCAAAGCGAGCGCAAGAGTACGCACAATTCGCGGCTAACCGGCGCGAAAGGGTGAGTGTCTCGGTTGAGTTGGATGTGGGGCTGAGACGCGGTGGTGCCCGCAACACAGAGCAACTCCTCGCTATGCTAAAGACAATTGATGAGTCTCAATTCCTGCAGTTCGCGGGTTTTATGGGTTATGAAGGTCATGTGCCTTTCGTACCTCTGGAGCGGAGTACTTCAGCGGCTGAGTTCGCAGCAGTGCAACGTCGCTACGCAGAATTCGTTCGGGAAGGACAGCGCGCTTATCCCGCATTGTTTGATGAGACACCGGTATTCAACAGCGGTGGAAGTCGCACCTACCACTTGTACACCGATGATCTCGACTCCCCGGTGAACGAAGTGGCAATGGGTTCGGCGTTTTTCTACCCGAGCAATTTTCACAATCTGGCTGACACGGATTTGCGTACAGCCACTTTTTTCGCTACCCCTGTACTTAAGCGATTGGATCCTGCAGAAACTTATCCTGATCCCGATCTCATGCCGGACCTTGCCGCGGAAAATCGCAACTATGAGGTATGGTTCACGATGGTGTCAGGCGGTTTCCCGGGCTATCAACATTATCCAAAGGGATTGGTTAATACGCCAACGTCTTCCAGCGATCCGAGCAGGATCGTAAACATGATGCCTAATCAGGGCCGATGGATGGGTTCGCGAGAGGTGCCATTGCAAGAGGGAGACTTTATTTTCTACCAACCCTGGGAAGCTGATGCTGTGCGTTGGCTTGCCTATCTGGACGTGTTTCGGGGCGATGAGCTGGTTGATCAATGGCCGACATTTCAGCCAGGAATTCGCCTGGTATGACGATTGATGCCGCCGATTCCCATCAATCAGTTACTGGAGCAGTTTCAATATCCTTCGGTTCTCGATAGGGCATAATGAATATTTCCCACAGCGATGGTTGAGTGGGGCCGATACCTGTCTCAACGGTAGCTGCATCTCGAAACGTTTTGAACACCCGGTCCCACACAATCGCAGCGCAGCCATAGTTTGTGTTGCTTTCTTCAAATACTGCAGAGTGATGATGGATGTGATAACGGTTGGTGGTGAACAGCCAGCCAATCACTTTTGTGTTCAGATCCAAATTAGAGTGCGCGATGAAGGCGAGGGTCAGCAATAGCAGGGTCGATCCACCTATAGCCAGGCCCGCTCCAAACAGTAACTCGACAATGGCAGTGGGCAGAGAAAGCACCAGTAAGATTTCCAACGGATGGTTCGCGCCGGCGTGAATGGCGCCCAGCTTTTTGAATGCATGATGGGATCCGTGGCCGGTTATACGCCATACCCATCCCCACCGATGTTCAGCTCGGTGGAACCAATACCAGATAAACTCGCTCATAAAGAACGCCAGAAGGACTTGAACGAGAATTGGCCAATGGTCTGGCCAAAAATCCAGCCCCATGCTTGCCCGCATTTGGGAGAGTAGCGGGTTCACCGTTTCTACATAGATAGGTGCTGCAATCGCTCCACCAAAGACATACATGGAAATGAAAATAGCGATAAGCATGAACTTATCTGGTGCGTCATGCACCCAATCTGGGCGCGCGGGCCACTTGTATTCCAGGGCTCCAAGAAGCAACTGCACGCTTAATACGACCACAGGGTAGATCCAGACTGTATCCCGATAGAAGTACCAAAGTGCCAGCACGCCTGCCATTAAGCCTGGCTGTAAACAGTATTTGATTAAAAACATGGCAATTCCATAACAGTGTTTATCGAGTTATGCAGTTGGCTTTTTGTGATGTAGGTAAAAAGAAGAATGCAACACGCGGGCCAGGGCACATAACTTGCGTCACATTATGGGGCAAGAGGTAAAACGCACTCATCATGCGAAACGCAACAACGCTAATACCCGGAGTACAGGAGATGGCCGAGAAAGCCAAGAAGAAACTCTCTCATCAGATGAAGGGCATCATTTTGATGTTCGCTGCAATTCCGATAATCGCTTATCTGAAATGGGTCTACGACGATCATCTGGCGCTGGGCGCCGTGGCTTCGCTGCTTCTTGCATTGGGAGCCATAAAGTTAAGCAAGAAAGACAGTTAGCTCTTCAACTCAAACCGCTCTCGCAAAAAATGCGCGACACCGTCTTCGTCATGGTGACCGACGACCGCAGTTGCCTGTTCTTTCAAGTCCGGGTCGGCATTCTCCGGTGCGTAGGACTCTTCCGCCATAGCAAACATGCTCAAATCGTTCTTGCCATCACCGAAAACGATTATTTCTTCATAGCCTAAATCATCGCGTAGTGTGGCCACTGCATCTCCTTTGCTGCCTCTACTGTGGTGAATATCCAGCCAACGCAGGTTCTGATCTTGTATAGCCTGGCCCGTATAGGCGACCAGATCTTCTTCTTCAGCGATCAAGTCGATCACCGTCTGCACGGAGTCTGCCGGGCCCATGCCGCTGAGGTTTATGACATGGGCGGTGTCAGACATGGCACGTAATGGTTCTAGGGGCAGGTGTCGCTCATCTTCCAACAACTGCGCAAGTTTTCCCTCTTCTTTTGTTTTTAGCGGACCGTGGTAAACCGAGTGTCGACCATCTGCTTCCAGTGTAAACACAAAAGGAGTTATTTCCTGCAGAGTCATTGCAGTCATTACATGCCAGACTTCTTGTTGGGTCAGCAGATAGCTATGGCTATAGTCCTGTCGCTCAGGACACCAGATAATTGCACCGTTCTTGAGAATATGAGGAAGTGCAAATTGGTGCCCCTTGATAGGGCCAAGTGCAGCCTGCAGGGTTCTGCCCGTGGCGACGGTATAGTGAATTCCCGATTCCCGCAAAAGGTTCAGCGTCTCTGCAGTGAACGAAGACACTTCTGACTTGGCATTCAGAAGTGTCCCGTCCATATCAAAAACCAGTAGTTTCATTGAAAACCGTCGCTGTGAACTAGATACTTGCCAGCGCCTGTTCTATATCTGCAATGATGTCGTCTTTGTGTTCGATCCCAACGCAGATGCGCATGGTTTCAGGCGTCACTCCAGCCTGTAGTTGTTCTGCTTCGGTTAGTTGCCTGTGGGTTGTTGAAGCAGGGTGGCACGCTAGTGTTTTCGCATCGCCAATATTCACGAGGCGCTTAATCATTTTCAAGGCATCATAAAATTTGACGCCTGCATCATAGCCTCCCTCCACGCCGAACGTGAGCAAAGACGCGGGGGTGCCGTTACAGTACTTCCTGGCCAGATCGTAGTTGGCATCGGATTCCAGACCGCCAAAATTGACCCAATTCACCTTGTTGCTGTTTTCCAGAAACCTGGCAACTTCCAGTGCATTTTCACAATGACGCTCCATTCTTATGCCCAGTGTCTCCAGTCCCTGCATTATCAGGAAGGCATTCAGTGGCGACAGTGCGGAGCCGGTATTCCGTAGTGGTACGGTACGTGCCCGGCCAATAAACGCTGCTTCAGCAAACGCTTCTGTGTATACCACTCCATGATACGACGGTTCCGGCTGATTCAGTTCTGGGTAGCGTTCAGCATGTTCAGCCCAGGGGAACTTACCTGAGTCTACTATGATGCCGCCGATTGTGGTGCCATGCCCCCCGATGTATTTGGTTAGCGAGTGCACGACGATATCGGCACCAAACTCGATTGGATTACACAACGCCGGCGTGGCGACAGTATTGTCAACGATGACCGCAATCCCATGCTTATGTGCAGCAGCACAAACAGGCTCCAAATCGACAATATTGCCAGCGGGGTTGCCGATGGTTTCGCAGTACACTGCTTTGGTGTTTTCATCGATCAGTTTTTCAAGTGCGTCCGCAGAGTCATCTTCTGCAAACCGTACTTCGATTCCCTGGCTGGGAAGCATGTGGGCAAACAGAGTATAGGTGCCGCCGTAGAGCTGAGGCGTGGACACGATGTTGTCCCCAGCCCTGGCAATAGTGAGAATAGAATAGTTGATTGCGGCCATTCCCGAAGCCACAGCCAGAGCAGCCAAACCGCCTTCCATAGCTGCCATGCGTTGTTCCAGCACGTCATTCGTAGGATTCATAATCCGACTGTAAATATTGCCGGGTACAGCCAGGTTGAAGAGATCGGCACCATGTTGTGCATCATCGAACTCATAGGCAACGGTTTGAAATATGGGCACAGCGACTGACTTGGTGGTCGCATCGGACTCGTAGCCGCCATGAATTGCGAGGGTTTCCTTTCTCATTATCGCTTATCTCCTGTAAGGGCTCGGGCAGAGCGGAACAGTCATCGTAGACTGGGGACGTAAATTGGGGTGCACAGTTTATCCTGATACGACGTAACTGAGTACTCCAGGTCTTGGAGAAAAGCAGTCTAAGCTTGTTTCCCGCTGAGATTCGTGATCCAGATTAGATGTTTCAGGCTCACCTCATTTATTTCAAGGCGACAATCAAGTTAAGTTGGATGTTGCTGTAAATACAAATACCTCGTCCAAATTGAATTGGAAAAACTCTTGTATTCTTATTGGCAACCAATTTATTGTTTGCCTCTCTTTCAGCAAGCAATTACTTTTTTTGATCAGGAGAAAATATGTCTGATGCAGTTAGTCCTCAAAATATGCCCTATGCAGTTGAATGCGAAGAGGGTAAGACTTATTTCTGGTGTGCTTGCGGCAGGAGCAAGAACCAACCTTATTGCGATGGATCGCACAGAGAAACTGAAATCGTGCCAGTGCCATTTGAGGCAGAAGAGACCAAGAAGTACTTTCTATGTGGCTGCAAGAAGACTGGCAATGCACCATTCTGTGACGGTTCCCATAACGCCTAATTAAAAATTTTCTCTCGCATAGTAAGTTCAAAAAACTCTATAGGAGCAACTCTGTCAGAGGTCCCAGCCGACGCCTAATCACTTACAAAGAGTAAGGGTTAGGTGCGGGCTTTGCTGATTCACTTCCTGGCTCATGTCGATGAGCTAAGCGCGATCTTGAGAGTGGTAGCACCAAAATCCTCCACGCCTCCGGTGCAAAACTCAAAAAAAGTCCTGTTTTAGTGCGTGTATTTTGCACTTTACTGCGCACCATATTTGAACATTTCCCATGGCTATTGGCTTTGCAGCTGATGGCACACGCTTTGCTTAGTCTTCATCAGCTTAATGGATTAAGCCATTACAAAAACGAGAAACATGACTCTCATTGTTAAAAAGGTGCATTAGGCACTAACTACGCGATGTGGATATTCGCTTGTT
>JANQJM010000221.1 GCA_028281635.1 Pseudomonadales bacterium
GCCGGCACAGGTATAGAACAAGACCCGCACCCTGTCCGGCGCTTGTCCCGCTGCTGGAAAAGTTGCAAGCGGCCAGGGTTCACATAAGGCAGCGCCTGAACCGTCCCTTAGCACTAATTCATAACGCGTATCAGGTGCAAGGTCTTCGGCATAGAATTGCCAGAACTCTCCGGCACTGTCGTTCTGATATCCCGCAACGCGTCTATCCGTGTTTGAATTTTGTATATGCAGTTGGGGAGCTGTAGAGAATCCCCTGTCGAAAGAGGCTTTAATGAGCAGGCGAGAATCATTCACCGTGGGCAGCAGATGAACCAACGGTCCTCTGTCCCAGTTATCCTCGGCAGGTTCCAGCTCCTGTTGAGCAGCCAGCTTCTGCCAAGGCCAGCTCGACAACCAGGCACCAGCCATTGCACTCGCACTGCCTTTCAGAAAGGCACGACGCTGTTTTGAATTCAGATAGAGGGGAGTCTGGCATTTCTTGCTCTTTTTATTCATATCTTTTAGCCTCGGCGCGATGCGCTATCGCAAAGAACCTGATGTATTCAAGCATACAGCAGCCCACCTGGGCTGCGAAGCTAATTCAGGCTGGTCGACCATTTGCTCGTCTAGCGCTGCCGCCCTATACTCCCGGCTAATGCACAAGCAACCGCGTATGCTCTCGAAGGGGGACTCTCATGCAGCGTGTAGCAAAACAATTAATTCTGCTTAGCTCACTTTCAGCCCTGATCGTCGCCTGCAGTGAGCAGGCACCGCCGGAACCAGAACTCAGTTTTGAGGAGTCACTGCAGCAACAACTGATTCAAGCCCAGCCTGGTGACGTCATCGAGATTCCAGCGGGTACCCATGAGTTAACTCGTGGACTATCGCTGACAGTCGATGGAATCACCATTCGTGGTGAAGGCATGGAAACATCGATTCTGTCGTTTGCCAATCAGGCCCAGGGTGCGGAAGGTTTGCTGGTAAATGCCGATGACTTCGTGATCGAAGATCTGGCAATCGAAGACACCGTTGGCGACGCGCTCAAAATTAATGAGAGTAACAACGTCACTATTCGCAACGTACGAACGGAGTGGACCGGGGGCGCGCTAACCACTAATGGCGCCTATGGGATCTATCCAGTGCAGTCCAGCAATATTCTGATCGATGGCGCTGTTGCGATTGGCGCCTCCGATGCAGGCATCTACGTTGGTCAATCAACCCAGATCATCGTGCGTAACTCCCGCGCAGAATTCAATGTCGCTGGCATCGAAATCGAAAACTCAACTTTCGCCGATGTGCACGACAACATCGCCACCAATAACACCGGTGGCATCCTGGTTTTCGATTTGCCTAACTTGCCGGTACAAGGTGGACGCAATACCCGCGTATTCAATAACCAGATCGTCAACAACAATACCGCCAATTTCGCACCAGAAGGCAATATCGTGGGTGAAGTACCAGCCGGCTCCGGCTTGATGGTGTTAGCAAACGACAGTATTGAAGTGTTTGGTAATGAGTTTACTGACAATAACACTGCCCATGTAATGATTGTGAGTTATTACATTACCGAACGCCCGTTTGAAGATCCCAACTACGATCCTTTCCCGGAAACCATCTACGTTCACAACAACGTGTTCAATGCCGGAGGTTCGACACCTGATTCTGAACCGCTGCAGGCGCTACAAGCTGCAACCGGTCAGGATATTCCCGATATCGTTTGGGATGGCACCATGGTTCCCGGTAAGAGTGCTGAAGACATTTTATGTTTGTCGAGCAACGGTGATGTGAGCTTTGTAAATCTGGATGCAGGTAACGGTTTCGCCGCGCCGTCATTCGATCCCAGCACTCATGACTGCACGCTACCGAGCCTGTCAGTAATTTCACTGAGCTCAAACGCAGACTAAACCGGGACCAAGCACATGAAACCATCGCGCTTGATTGTAGTAGGCGCTTTGTTGCTCACTGGCCTCACTGCTTGCGAGCAAGCTCCCCCCATATTCCATGCTGCCGAGAACCCTTCCCGGCTCTCGGACTGGAATTTATTTGAGCTAAACGCCACTACCTTAACGCCAGTCGAAGCCACCATGGTGTTTCGTCCGGCTAATCAGCTCTTTACCGACTATGCACAAAAGATGCGCACGCTGTGGATTCCCGATGGCTTACAAGCGACGCTGGTAGATGGAGAAATCGAATACCCTGTCGGCACAGTAGTAAGCAAAACCTTTTATTACCGCAGCGATGCCGCAGGCAACTTGCGCAAAGAGCCTGAAGCCATCGATCAGTCAATTGAACTTGGTTCGAACAAACTAATGGAAACCCGGCTATTGGTCCGCCGGGAAGCAGGCTGGGATGCCTTTCCTTATGTGTGGAACGAAGAAGAGACCGAAGCCTTCCTGCGTGTCGCGGGTACCAGCCAGCCGGTTAACTTAAAGAGTGACACCGGAAACCTGGATTTCGTTTATTTTGTCCCCAACGAAAACCAATGTGCAGGCTGTCATGTTACCGAACACCCCGATGGCGACATGCACCCCCTGGGCGCCATCGCCACACAACTCACTGCCTCATTGGACTACCCGCTCAGCAACGACTCGACTCAGATCGATGAAATGATCGCCCGCGGTTGGTTAGCCGAGTCACCCAACCACTCCACTCCCCCTTCCTGGCGTGATGAATCAATAGCCCTGGAAGACCGTGCATTAGCCTATCTCGACATGAATTGTGGCCACTGCCACAACCCCGAAGGCGCAGCCGATACCTCCAACCTGATCCTGAATGGTGAACACGGCCAACTCGTTAATATGGGCTTGTGCAAACCTCCGGTTGCTGCCGGCGGCGGAGCAGGTGACATGCTCTATAGCATCGTCCCCAGCCAACCCGAGCAATCCATCCTGCTTTATCGAATGCAGTCCGATGCGCCCGATGAGATGATGCCGGAATTAGGGAGATCACTGGTGCATCAGGAAGGTATTAATCTCGTCAGTCAGTGGATTGACCAACTTGCGGGCAGTTGCGACTAGCTGCAGTTGCACTCATAACACGGGTGAAGCCAGCAAAGAGAAACAGGACTGTTTCTACTTTATCGTTGTAATCTTATCGTCGAGTTCGTAGCCTCTGTCAGTAACAATGGCTTCCAGTACTTCCAGCCGGTGCCTGATACTTTTATTTTCCTCGAGCAAGTTTGATCTCTCTGACGCGGAGATTTTGGCCTCCAGCGCTTTAATCTTCGTGCGGTAGTCCAGATAGCCCCCAACCAACCAGGGCGACACGAGTAAGGCCACGATAATGATCTGATCTATTTCCACAGTTATACCCTCAATACCATTGAAACCAGTCTAAACACTATTGCAAAAAGGAGTGCAAAAAACGAACCATAAACATAAATTTCAATATTTTCAAAAAGTTAGAGTCCAACTCTTAATTCAAGATAAGCTTAACACCCAAAAATTGAGAATTCTCACCAACGAATGCATCATGAAGCTCATTTTGCGGACATTACAGACCCAGGATAAAACTATGAAAATAACAGGGCTGCAAATCTTCTATCTGGTACTGGCAATCATTGGCCTCTTTGTCACCTGGTACTTCAACCTGCAACCACGCGAGAATGGATTTATCGCTGATACCTACGCGAATTCCGCATCCACTTCTATTACCAATGATCTGGTAGTTGTAGTGGTCGCCTTTCTGGTTTGGTCATTTGCTGAGACAGGTCGGCTAAAAATGTCGTACTGGTGGTGGTCAGCTGTCTTTGTCTTCACGTTCGTCATAGCTGCCGCAACGATGGTGCCTCTCTTTTTATTCACCAGGGAGCGACGCTTGATTGCCATAGAAGAAGAAAACAAGAGCCCTGATTCCTTGGAACGGCCTTGAATGAGCACGAAATAGGCTTTTCGAATAATGCCCGTCACTAAAAATGGAAATTGCCCGATCCATTACGAGGTCACCATCGACAATGCTGGGCCGACTCTGGTTTTAATTGCCGGACTGGGTGAACAAATCGGTTCCGTTGAATACCCAATCGAACAATGCCAGCTATTCGGCAAGGCAGGCTTTCGTGTGGTGCGACTTGATAATCGCGAAACCGGTTTATCCGGGCCCGACGCAGATGGCGAAGCAACTCCTTTTACGCTATTTGACATGGCAGACGATGTTGCCGCCGTCATTAACGATCTGGGTGGCAGCCCCGCACATGTGCTTGGCGCTTCCCTCGGTGGCTTTATCGCCCGTTGGTTGGCGATTCGCCATCCTCATCTGATTCATACCCTTACTCTGGTTATGACAGGTTGCGGCGCCAGCCCTGACGAAGACGGTCCACAAATCGAGTCCGCGGTGCGAGAGAAAAACAGCCAGGTACTCGCTGCTCTGCCTAAAGCAGAAGCCGTCGACAACCTGGTGGACTACTGGCGCTGGTTATGGGGCACTGCTTACCCATTTCCGGAAGACTTTGTGCGGGAAAGTATGAGCAAATCCTATGATCGCGCCTATAGACCGGAAGGTATTGCGCGACAGCTCCAGGCCGCAATCTCCACTCCGGGTCTGTTTGCAGCCCAGACCCAAATACAAGTGCCAACCCTGGTACTGCATGGCGGTGAAGATCCCTATTTCTCGCTGGCCCATGGCGAAACCATCGCGCAGCGAATTGCTGGCGCAAAGTTCTGGGCTGATCCGCGAATGGGGCATATCATGCATCAGGAACAGTGGGAAGAACTGGCACGGCGGGTAAAAGCTCTCGCCGGTATTTGATCGAAACAAATTTATCCTAATCACCACACTTCTTGCGGAGCATTCTCATGGAATACATCGATGGATTCGTAGCCCCGGTACCCAGCGATAAGAAAGATGACTACATCAAGTTTGCACAATTGGCAGCTACGGTCTTTAAGGAGCACGGCGCTCTTCGAATTGTAGAATGCTGGGGAGACGATGTTCCCCAGGGGGAAGTCACTTCCTTCCCATTGTCGGTACAACTCAATGAAGGCGAGTCGGTGGTTTTTTCCTGGGTCGTCTGGCCCTCCCGCGAAGTGAGAGATGAGGCCTATCCGAAAATAGAAGCTGATCCGCGCATTCAACCTGATGTCGTCGCCCCTCCTTTTGATGGCAAGCGAATGATCTATGGCGGATTCAATATGATTGTAGACGAGTAAGTGCCTGGATTGGCAATGAGGATTAGTTATGAGTGAAACAATTGCAGTGTCTGGTCAGTGTTTATGTGGTCAGGTAGAAATCAAATCAGAGTCCGCCAGCCCTCATGTGGGCGCCTGCCATTGCACTATGTGCCGCAAATGGGGCGGTGGCCCTTTCATGGAAATCAACTGTGGCGCTGACATTGCAATCAAAGGCGATAGTCATGTGAAAACTTTCGATTCGTCAGAATGGGCGGAACGGGGTTTTTGCGAAAACTGCGGCACACATCTGTTCTATCGCTTGAAAGGAACTGGTGAGCACATGGTGCCGGTAGGGCTGTTTGCTAACGATACTGAACTCGCCTTTAAAACTCAGGTGTTTATCGATGAGAAGCCAGGCTATTACAGTTTTGTCGAGGACACCGAAAGTCTGACTGGTGAACAATTGTTTGCCATGTTTGCACCTCCATCTGACTAGCACAATTTGAGCAAGCTTCGACTGGTGATTATCGCATGACGTTTAACGCGTTGCGCATTTGCTGCCTCGCCTTTTCTCTCACCTTGCTTACCGCTTGTTCTGAGCAGGTTGGCCAGCGTTACACCTATGTGCTCACTACCGGCACCACTGGAGGCACTTTCTACCCGGTCGGTGTCGCACTTTCCACTTTGGTCACGGCGGAACCAGAAACAGAGTTTTCTCTCACCGCAATTAGCTCAGCTGGTTCTCTGGAAAACATCAAGCTACTGCGGGACAACCAGGCGCAGTTTGCACTTGTGTTGTCGATATTTGCCGCCTGGGCCTGGGAAGGCGTCGGCCCGATTCGTAATCCGCAACAGCATTTACGCAGCATCAGCGCAATGTGGCCCAACGTAGAACATTTCGTTCTGTCCTCAGACCTGGTTAGCACAGGAACAGTTTCAGATCTTGGTTATCTCAATGGAGAGCGCTATGTGCTGGGTGCCCGGAATTCCGGGGCCGAGCACACCGGTATCTACATTCTCGAATCCATCGGTATTAACTATCGGGATAAGTTCACCATGGGCTACATGACCTATGGAGCATCTGCCGCGGCCATGCAGGATGGCAATATCGTCGGCATGAATGTGCCTGCAGGGCCGCCCGTAACGGCCATTACTCAAGCCTTTGCGAATATGGGCAGTGATATGACTGTATTGAATTTCAGCGAAGATGAAATCGCTGCAATCAATGAACGCTATCCTTTGTGGCGCTCTTATGAATTAGCGCCGGAAACTTATCCTTACCAGATGGAGCCCATTACTACAGCGGCCAGTCCCAATGTATTAATTGTGAGAGACGATGTATCGGAAGAAATTGTGTATCAACTCACTCGCATGATGTGGGAGAATCTGGCAACCCTACAGCAGATTCATAGCGCCACGCTTTCCATGACCATTGAAGAGGCACTGGAAGGAATTCCTGTTCCTCTACACGCAGGCGCCCTACGCTACTACGAAGAGCAAGAAATCGCTATCCCCGAGCGACTGATACCGTCTGAATCAACAAGATCAATTTAACCGAGCTTACATTAGACTAGTTCACGGAACTTGTTGGACGATGTTGACACCAACTTCAACAGGCACCCTGCTATTCGCTATCTTCCTATCAGCGTAAGAACTCAGTCAAGAAAGTAATCAGAATCAGCGACAGTAAAATGAATGGCCAATAGGCCAGTTTGACCATGATATTGTCATCGTAGTGGATAAACTTGAGCCAGGGTGCGGCCCGGTGGCGGAATAAATAAGTGTTAGCCGTTGACAGGACCAGCATGGCATACATCAATATATAAAAATACTCGATGTAAACGATATTAGTACCGGGAAACTGCTCTCTAAGTTGAATATGCGCCAGCAATACAACGAAGAACAAGGCAGAACTGCCACCAATGAAAACACTGGTATCGAATCCATGCCGTTGGGATAAATCATCATCGTCGCTCACTGTGAGCAATGCCGAAAATAATAATGACGCGACTAAAAACAGTGGTAGTAGATAAATGATAAACGCATTGCCAAACTTTCGTTTAATGATGAAGTTGTAGTGCAGTTCCGGTGTACCATGCTGTCCAATGTATTCTGGTATACCAAAATTGGTATCGTAACTGGCAATCTTGTAGTCAAAAAACGTGTTTTCCCGCTCCCAGGTTTCCAAAACAATTGACTCTTCGATGCCAAAAATGTCGTTAGTGCCTGTGGCATCATAGGAATCATAGTCTGGAATGAGCAGGATATTGTCAGCGAAGTCTCGCGGCCACATTCGTACCCACACTGTTTTGTGGTCGAATGGGTAATCGCCATATTCGAATGGTTGCCGCAACGTGGATTCAAAGTACCAGCCTATAACCTCGTAGTCGCCTTCGCGTCTTCGATAGATTTCTTGCGGTGGTATTGAGTTGCCGGAATCAACTTGCTCAGGAAAGATAAATCCAACCTCTCCTGGTTCTGGTTTTATGTCATCGTGAATTCCATCTTCGTATAGTTGCCAGAGGTACCCCGTCAGATTCACGTCATTTGAGTTAAAAAACTGCAAAGATTGCACAAAAATCCCAGTCTTTATTAGCAGCGTGTCGTCCAGGGTCATGCCTTGCTGCTCCAGCCTGGCACCCCAGTTTTCTTCAAGGTAGCTCAATGCCTCTTCTTCACTCTCCAGTTGTGAGGTCTCGATGAGGTAGCGATTCATGACCACCCACTGACCGCCTAGTACTGCAAATAACACTAAACTGACGAGAGTAGAGATTAACCACCGTTTTGAATCGGACATGCCAGGTTCCATCGTGCAATTTCAGCGGGGAAAAATAGCAAACACCAAGAACCAATGCGATAAAAAAACCTTTGCGATTGTCTGAATTTTCCCCTCTTTAGTCGCAGCCAGAAGCCTCATGGTCTCGTAGAGATCTACTGTTTTGAAATGTCGACAGGGATAGTCGTAGTGCGGGAATATTTTAAATCCCTGCCCTCTTGCCTTTGCGCAAAATGACAGGTCACCTAGCAACTGTCGTATGCCGAACTCATCTCATTGTGAATTCAGCGGTTTGTCGACTACTTCCAGCACACGTCGAGCAACTACCCAACAGCCGCTGCCCACGACATCCGCTGGCTGCAGCGGGCCCAATTCACTCTGCACCAAAACAGGGCGATAACTATCAGCAGTAGCATCCCATTCGTAAACCTTCCAATAAAGGGGGTGCCTGACATCTGGCTGATTAAGTTTGAACGCCGGACCGGGTGGCCCGATCACATCTTAATCCAGGAAGACCAGGTCGAGTGGATTTTTGATGGGCGCCTGATCTTGATCAAGATTTATCCAGTACTCCCAGTCCCCTTCCAGAGATGTCTTAACAACATTATTCATGTTGCTCTCATAGGGGATGCCACTCACCCTCGCAATGTGCAAATCCTCGCGAGAATCCGGAATCATCATGGTTTGGGCGGCCGTTGTATTAGCAATGAGCCCATATGCGGCAGAGAAAGCAGCACACGCGGCTTAGCCATAACAGGCGATCTTAGTCCCAGAACCCAACGGTGACATTGTCTTCGTATTGACTCACCCAATTGGCAAAGCTTTTTCCATCGCTGGTTTCAAATTTTCTGTCCAGCAGTTTGAAATTGGCGATGCGATCGAGCCGAAACAGTCGATAGCCATCCCGCAACTGACACCAGGCTACTACGGTCCAGGCCGAACCCCAGAACATCAAGCCAAGACTTTCAATATCCCTTTCACTAGCCTTGCCTTTTTCATCCAGATAACGAATGGCTGCTACTTGCTTGTTGTCGATGGCTTTCCTTACCGATTCGGAAAACTTCAAATAGTGCTGTCGCTTGTAATCCGGCACCAGATACTTGGTGGTTTTTCGCTCATGCTCCTGTTGCAGATGGGCGGGTAACACTGCTTTAATTTTGTCCTGGGCTGTATTGGCAGCAGCTATCAAGTCGTCATCTGCCCAGCCCTTCAACAGACGAATGCCCAACACCAGGGCCTCCAACTCTTTCGCCTCGAACATTAGAGGTGCGATCTCTGAACCGGGACGCAGGCAATATCCCACACCTGCCTCCCCGTCGATGTTAACTCCGGTTGCAATAAGCGATTGAATATCACGATAGATGGTGCGTTCAGAGACTTCCATACGCTCAGCCAATTCTTTCGCAGTAACGGCACGCCGACGACCTCGCAACAGAACCAGAAGTTGTAGTAAACGTTCAGATTTCTTCATTGAGTTGTTAAGCTTAGGCGGCTGTCACTGGCGCCTTGCTGTAATCCCAATACATGGCTTCGATCTTGTGGCCTTCCAGGTCTCGCAAGAAACAACCGTAATAGGCTTCGCTATATTCCTGACGTGGACCTGGTTTGCCGTCACAACTAGCCCCCGCTTCCAGGCCAGTTTTATAGAATGCATCAACCATCTCCTTGCTATCCGCGAGGAAGGCGAAATGCACGCCATTGGCGGTTTCGGCTGGCTGTTGATTATAGGGAATCTGCACCCAGAATTCCGGAAACTGCTTTCCCCAGCAAATGGCGTAGCCGGGAACTTCAATAATTCGAGTTGCACCCACTGTCGCCAGCAATTTGTCATAAAAAGCCACGGCCTCATCGAAACGATTAGTGCCAATCGAAACATGGGCCATGATGGAAGGACTGGATGTGATTGCCTGTTGGTTCTGCTCATTCATGAAACTCTCCTGGTGTATTGATTAGTAACTAAACTTCTGCAAAGAAGATGGCAGTACTATAGCGGAGCCCATTGTCAGGACTTGTCAGGAGAGTGCAGGCCAGGAATTCTCTGACCTGTAGAGACTCAGTCCTCGGTTTCGAGGATAGCGCGCCAGAGATTTCGCGAACTCACCGTTTGTATTGCGAGGGCAATATTAGCGGCCACGATGGCTAGCAGGGCGACCCAATCGGGATTTCCGAGTGCCGTGTAAAGCATACCTAGGAGACAGAACGCAGCAATTCCGGTAAAGGGCCAACGAAAATCGCGCCAGGTGGCTGGAGAGCGCCCCCGGAAAAACGGTTCGTTTTCTGGTTCCGCCCGCGCCCGACGAACTGAAATGTGAGCGATATAGTTGGCGAACAAAAACAAAGACGCCAGCACATAGAGCCACAACGCACTAAATTGTTCATTGATGAGTGACACCATCATAAATTCCTGAATACCCAACATGAATGGCAGCACCGAATCTCGCAATGAAGGACGCCAGGAAAAGCCAATTATCAGAGTGGAATACAAAACCCATATTTGCAAGATTCCAAGCAGAGTCACTGTGATGGTGCCCCAGGCCACGATTGACTCGACATCCAGCTCCCACAGGTAATCCGCCTCGGTAATCCTGCCCCACAACAATTCAAGGGCAAGCGCCTGAATAATGCTAACCAGCGTTACCAGCACGACGGGAAACTGCATCAGCGCTCGTCTGCGCATACGGCTCATAGCTTACTGCACCGGAAAACTGAAATAAGTGTCTGGATAGGGCTCATCTGCGAGAGTGAAATGCCACCATTCCTCACGCAGGGGATTGAATCCATGTTTGGTCATGACGCTCCTGAGCAAAGCGCGGTTAGCGCGCTGAACGCTGTTGGCCTCTTCGCTTTCACCCCAGGAACTGAGATCGAAAAAATCCCAAGGCGTTCCCATATCCAATTCTTCATCAGTCGCCAGGTCGACTAGTGTAAGGTCGACCGTCGAGCCCCTGGAATGTCCAGAACGCGCAGCGATATAGCCGTCCCTGAACAAATTTGCCTTGTCGACTCTGGGATAGTATTGAATTTTCATGCGGGTATCGCTGAGGTTTTCTGCCCAGCGCACAAAGTGGTCTACCGCCTGCTGTGGTCGATAGGCATCAAAGATCTTCACACCGATCCCAAACGTAGCCAGGTCTTCGGCGACAGCAAGTAATGCCCGATAAGTGCGTTCGGTCATATAAATGGTTGGCGCCAGATATCCCGCAATGGGTTCACCTACGAAATTATCAGAGCTAAAGTAGCGAACTTCAGTCCTTAATGGACTGTCCGCCGGTACCGCAACAAAATTCGTCGGGCGTTCCATCACTACTCCACCATTACTGGCACAGCCAGTTACTGCTGCAAGTACAGCACTTACCATTAGCGTTTTTAGTGTAATTTTCATCGTTCGCATTCGACAGCACTCTGATCAGGAGCAGTGTAGTGCATTCCGCCGGGGAAAACATGGTCGCACCGTTGTAAAGCGACTAGAATAGGCCGCTTTCCTACAAACAGTCACTGAGATGAAAACAATTGGCCTACTCGGCGGCATGAGCTGGGAATCCACCAGCACTTATTATCGCGATCTCAATGAAGGCGTGAAACAACAACTCGGCGGTTTGCATTCAGCCAAGATTGCTTTGTACAGCGTGGATTTCGAGGAGATTGAAAAACTCCAGCACGCCGGTGATTGGGAAGCGACCGCCGTGATTCTCGTGGACGCCGCGCAGAAGGTAGAAAACGCAGGCGCAGACTTCCTGCTGATTTGTACCAACACCATGCACAAAGTCGCACCGCAAGTTGAAGCTGCGATCTCCATTCCGCTATTGCATCTGGCCGATGCCACCGGTCAGCGTTTACAGGAAGCTGAAATCGACCGGGTTGGACTTTTGGGTACGCGCTTTACCATGGAACAGGATTTCTACAAACGGCGCTTAGTGGATAAGTTCGGGATCGAAGTACTGGTGCCGGAACCTGATGAAATCGACATTGTGCATCGGGTTATTTATGACGAACTTTGCCTGGGTCAAATCAAGGATGAATCCCGAACACAGTATATGGACATCATTCAACACCTGGGAGAACGAGGCGCACAGGCTGCCATATTGGGCTGTACCGAAATCGCATTGCTCGTGCAGCAACAGCACGCCAATATCCCCTTGTTTGATACCACCACCATTCATTGTGAAGAA
>JANQJM010000246.1 GCA_028281635.1 Pseudomonadales bacterium
GTCAAGCGCGGATCTTTCTGTATAAAGAAAGTGACAAGCAAGCGGTTACAGAATCTCAATTAGCTGGAGCAAGGGTCCAGCTAATCGAGTAATTCCTGGCCGCGTCTATAAAGATAAAGAGTCTCTGGATTCGGTACTGGAACTTGTCGAATCCAGAGTGTTTTTTAATTGGCAGTGACGGTAAGGATATTGGTGTTGACCGCATCCAGCACTTTTTCCGCGGTGTTTCCGGTCATAGCTGCCTTGATTCCATCGCGACTGGCTGTGCCTATTACCAGGATGTCCGCTGTAAGATTCTCAGCAACCTCCGGAATGACCGATTCCGGTGGACCCTCAACAGAATGTGCGTCCAGCGGATTGATGCCTGTTTGTTCTGCCAGATCATCCGGGTACACATACTTGTCTGAACCGGAATAGGCATTCACTGCATGCAGACTGCCTCCTGATTGAGAGTCCTTTAGCGATCTTCCGAACTCTATTACACGTGTGTTTAAGGTATTGTGTAAATCGTCCTTGGCTTTAATATCCAGAGCCACGAGAATTTTTGGATCGTCACCAATAGTGTCCTTTTTGATGAGATAAACCGGACAGGATGCATTGCGCAGCAGAGTCCAGTCGGATGTCTTCAGAAATCGTCTTTCTGCACCACTGTGTACTGAAGCGGATTTAATAATCAGGTCGGCTTCGGCTCTTCTTGCTGCTGGCGCCAAAGCATCGCGCCACTCACGGTTCCATTCGATTTCCACACTGATATCACAACCTTTGTCTATCAATGGCTGCACAATCGCATCCAACCAGGCCCGATGACGAGCAAGCTCTACTCGTCGAAGAGCATCTGGGTCAGCATTGTCGCGTGAACTGTAGATGCACTCATAGACGTGAATGCTTGCATTCTGATTAGAAGCCGCAATCCATTCTGCGTTTTGAAGGGCAAGTTGTGTATCGGTAGTTGGATCAATTACAACGAACAGTTTGTGAAACTGACTCATTTCTCACTCCTGACTCACTAAATTTAAAAAACTGGGATCAGTATAAAAATTGCCCTGAGATGCAGTGTTGATGAGGATCAACGGCAAGAGTTAAGCCGGCTTCGGAAGCGGACTAATGCGCTTGCCAAAAGTCCACAGGTAGTTGACACTAACAGCAATTCCTCGATTAGAAGGATTTTTCCATGAAAGCCCTTAACTCATTGATTTCTCTGGCTTCAGCCCTTGCTTTACTAGCTGGAACAGCACAGGCCCAGGACGACTACCAGGTTCCCAGAACTATTGATGGTCACCCCGATCTGCAGGGTGTTTGGGAGAACAACACCATCACTCCTGTGGAAAGACCGGATGTTTTTGGCGACAAGGAATATCTCACTGACGACGATATAGCGTTCATCAATCAGCGCATTGGTGAAATCATGGCCGCGGGTGAAGATGCCCTGTTTGGTGGTGGCGTATTGGAAGCGGTGTTTAGTGGCGAGATTAACTCCTACGACCCTTCCACCGGGAACTACGATTCACAGTGGATGGCAGCCCGAACTGTACACCGGCGTACTTCCCAGATAGTCGATCCCCCAAATGGCAAATACCCGGCGCGCACCGAGGAAGCGGTGCAGGCGGCTCGCGAATTGCGCGAGTGGCGTGAAGCTCATCCTGCCGACTCCTGGACCGACCGCCCATTGGGTGAGCGTTGTTTATCTTTCGGCGCACCGCGCTTGGGATCTGGATACAATAGCTACTGGCAGATCGTGCAGTCGAAAGACACAGTAGTGATCTACCAGGAGATGGCCCACGATGCTCGCATCATTCCACTCGTCGAACAGCCCCATGCTCATGAAAGCATTAAACTGTGGCATGGTGATTCCCGCGGTTGGTGGGAAGGCGATACCTTGGTAATCGAAACCACAAACTACTCGGATGCCAGCAGCACGTCTCCTGAAACTGATAAAAAAGTGAATGTCGAACGTATCACACGAATCAGTGACAATGCCTTGCAGTATCAACTGACGTCTCACGATCCAGGGCAATTCACGGCAGCTTATACCCGGGAGATTGTCTTCGATTACACGCCCGACAAGATTTACGAATACGCCTGTCATGAAGGCAACTACGGTATGTACAACATTCTTTCCGGGCACCGTGCCCAGGAACGGATGGCTGCACAAAGTCAGGATGATTAATACCAGGTTAAACTAATCATTCTAATGAGGCCGGTTCACCGGCCTCATTTGTTATTAACACTCTGATCTCAACCCGAATGGGCAACTAATCTAATGAAGCACCTTATACAGACAATCACTCTTGTTTTCGGATTTGCGACGTCTGTTGCGGCCCAGCAGGCTCACTATTTGGCGAATGAAGGTGTCATGGTCACCGATGGCGAGACCAAGGTTTTATTCGACCCGCTCTATCCTAATAACTACGGCCAGTATCTACTGGTGCCAGACGCAATGCGCAGTGCAATCTTCGCCGGAGAACCTCCCTATGATGGAATCGATGCGGTTTTTATCAGCCACTTTCACGGCGACCATTTCTCCGCCGAAGACTCTCTAGCATTACTGCAGGCTCAACCAGGTGTTTCACTTTATGCGCCGCAACAAGCAGTACTTGGTATGCGAAGCATCGCGACCAACGAACAAGAAAGCGTGTTTGATCGCGTACATAGTGTGAGCCTTCAATATAAAGATGCACCCATAACTCTGCAGATGGATGAACTGCTTGTAGAAGCCGTGCGCATTCCTCACTCCGGCTGGCCAACGGGAAGAGTGGATGTGGAAAACATTGTTTGGCGCGTCACGCTGAACAACGACACAACGGTTGTGCATATGGGAGACGCCGATCCCAATGACGAACACTTTGCGCTTGATCCCGAATACTGGGATCGGGTCTCACCTGACATGGCCTTTCCACCCTACTGGTTTTTCGTCAGTGACTCTGGTCAGGGAATACTCGAAAATCGAGTCGGTGCGCGTCGCAATGTTGGTGTGCACGTACCAGTCCAGATTCCCGGCAGCCCAATGGCGCGACCTATAGAGTTGCGCAGCGCTGATCTGTTTACCCGGCCTGGCGAAACACGCAACCTGGAATGAGCCCGATCCCCTAGGGCATCAGAACTGCAACCACAGCAAGCACCATAAGTACTGCAAACGTTGTACGAAGTATTCGGGCCGAGCGAGGACGGCGAAACAGCGGACTGATGGCGCTGCCAAACCATAACCAGCTGATGTTTACCGTCACGCCCATGCCAAAACACACCAGTCCAGTCAGCCCATAAGCTAACAAAGGCGTATCTCCAGGCAACAAAAACTGGGAGAACACTGCAAGAAATACCGCATAGGCTTTCGCGTTCAGAAGGTTAATCAGAAACCCATCGATAAAAGCAGGCTGCCTCGCGCTCGCCTGCTCCTCATCGGTAAGCACCGGGGCTGTCGCTATTTTGTAAGCTAGATAGACGATGTAAGCCGTGCCCAGACTTTGGACCGTGATTCGGATACCCGGAAAATTCTCAAACAATGTGGCGAGCCCCATGGCTGCACCGGAAATCACTACAGCCAAACCAGCCAGAATTCCCAGCAAGAACGACAGTCCACGGCGAAAGCCAACACTCGCCCCAGTGGCGGCAAGCGAAAGTGTTGCTGGACCAGGAGAGCCCATCAACATCAAAGTCGCCAATAACAGTGTCGCCAGCGCTTCAGTCACGAAGTGCCACCTCTGTGAATTTTGGAATGTGAAATGTGCTTATCGAATACGATAACGCACATAAGGAACTACAGAATTGTTGTACGAGACTGGAGTTTCTAGAACAACTAGCAACGGAAACATAAGCGAACAGCTGTCTCCGTCAGAGGTGGCTACCTTACCTTAGTTTACGAGCATACGCCACTCGCGACGAAAGTAACTAAGGATGGATGACTTGTTCACCTGGTTTGAGTGGGTGAACAGCCACCTCTCTCTGTTTGGCTTCACTAAGCAATTGCTCCAAGTTATCAGGGACTTCTACATAATAAGGAGGATCATCGAGACCGTAGTGAATCGGCAGCAAAGATTTGGAGCGCAACAGAAGATTGGCATCGATTGCCTGAGTTGGTGTCATGCTGGCGACAGATTCGGGCATCGGATCTCGCAGCACCTTCGCACCATTGATAGGTAAAAACGCCATCTCGAAAGGCCCAAACTGAAGCCCGAAACTCTCCCATTGTCCGTGCCACAGCGTATCGCCAGCATGCAAGTAACGTTTGTTGTCCACACTAATGACCCAACTCACCTGGCTGTCACCAAAGCCATCGACCGCAGGCACTGCGGTGAACAAGAATCCGCCGCGAGAAACAGGCACCCAGAGTTTGGCCGGTATGACCCGTAGCCCACGAGAAGCAACATAGGTCGCTTCGTCTTCATGCACAATCACATAGCCTCGTTCACCCAATACTTCTTTCAAGCCGTACAAGTCGAAATGATCGTTATGTGCATGGGTTATTAGTGCGTAGCTTCTGCTGGTTTCTGATTCAAGTGAAACCAGGCCTCCCGGTGCATTGCCATCCCATATATCAGTGCCGACAGCATCGATAAACACCGTGGTGTCTGCATGAACCATTTTGATGCCAGCCCAGGTGAGCTTCTCTACCACGACTTCCGCTGAAGCATTCGCTGCCATACACACGACTGCCACTAACAGGCTCAGTTTCGTCATTGATGAAATTCTGTCTCTAGTTGCAATAGCTGCTGTTCAGACGGCAACTTAGCAGCTAAACTTTCATTAGAAAAATGGATTCTTGTTATAAATATATAGTTTTTTCTTATGTTTCGAGATATCACCCTCAAAGACCTGCAACTCATCAAGTTGATCGCTGAGCAGGGTTCCCTTACTGCCGCAGCCCGACTCATGCATGTCTCGCAACCTGCAGCCTCGCAGCGACTGGCGCAATTACAGGAACGCGTTGGTAGCGATCTCTTTCTAAGACGTGACGGAGGCATGCATCCAACAACCGTTAGCGAGCGGCTGTTGAGTGCCGCAAATTCCATAGAGAATGAATTGAGCAGTGCCTGGCGTGATATTGAGAACCACCTCAATAATGTTGATGGGCAGCTTCGCGTGGCCACGCAGTGTTACACCAGCTATCGCTGGTTGCCCTTTGTATTGCGAGAAATGCATACACAGTTCCCCAGTCTGAATCTGGATGTACTACCTGAGGCAACAGAGTCCCCTTACGAAGCTTTGCAAACTGAGTCTATAGATTTGGCCTTGGTGTTTAACGCTCAGGCTGGCTATCCTTTTTATGAGCACGAACTGTTTCAAGATGAACTGTTTGCCGTGATGCACAAAGATCATCCGTTAGCGGATCGGCACTATCTCAATCCATCAAATTTTCAGGACAAGACGCTAGTACTATACACCGGAGATAAGCACGCCATCATAGAGGAAGTATTGAAACCGGCAGCCGTACAGCCCGGCCGCCTCATGCAAGTAAGAATGACCGAAGCGATCGTAGAACTGGTGCGTGCGGGCACTGGCATTGCCGTGCTTTCTGGTTGGGCAGTAGACGACATCGAACACAAACAGGATTTACGCGCGGTGCGCATCACCCAAGCTGGATTCGCGCGACAATGGCTGGCCATAACACAATCGCCCGAACCTCCCGCGCACATCCAACATTTTATCGACTGTCTGCGAAAAGTCGGGCATCTCATTGATAAACCAGGATGGCGCAAAGCAATTCGCCGCAAAGGAAGTCTCACACTATGAAAGCTGAAATTCTCGAAGTCTGTATCGGCATGCCGCAGGAGATTGAAGTCAATGGCAAACAGGAGCTTTCTGGCATATTCAAGTCACCTGCAGAAGGACCAGTTAAACTCTCGTTAACGAATCTCGATGGTGATGGGCAGGCCAACTTGAAGTTTCATGGCGGACGCGAAAAAGCCATCTACGTCTACTCAGCGACTCACTACGGCTTTTGGCAAAGCAAATTAGAGTCTGATTCTCTCGAACCCTCTCAATTCGGGCAAAACCTAACGGTCGATGGACTCCCCGATGATGAGGTAAGAATCGGAGACCAATTTCAGCTCGGTACGGCGCTAGCCACTGTAGCTCAACCGCGTATTCCCTGCGCCAAACTTGGGGTGCGAGTAGGTAACCCTGAATTTACCAATCGTTTCCTGATGGCTGGTTATCTGGGCTATTACCTCTACGTCGATGAACCCGGCTCTCTTGGCCGAGGTGATGTAATGACCCTGGTAAAGCGGGCAGATCAAGACATCACCGTGCGGGCCCTGTGGCAAACCGTGTTTACGGAGAACCGAGATGTGGACCTCGCCGCTGCAGCACTGGAGTTTCCTTACCTGGATGAAGGCTGGAAGAAACGGCTGAGGAAAATAGCCAGCGGCCATTAGAACATCAACTAAGTCCCCGCCGCGGCCGATAAATTTCCTATCAATAGCTCATTTTGATGGGAAGCTTCGTGCCATGGCTAAGCTCAATAAAACCATCTTCGTACTATTCGTCCTGCTCCCAATTTGGTTTGTAGTCGCACAGGATTTTACCCCCAGCATCTTCGAACGGGACGATGCCAGCATACCCCTGAATCCTGATGATCCAACTTTCGATCTATGGAGTCAGCTTCGGGATACCAGTGACGATCCAGATCGCGAACCAGGGCCCATTTTCCCAGGCAGACTGCGCAATCCTGGGGTACAGACCTTCTTCCAACTACCTATCGCCATCAATCAGCAGGATCTCATAGCAGGTGAAGTAGACGTTGCAATAATTGGCGCAGAGATTGATATGGGCGTGGGTATGCGCGGCGCCGGCGAAGGCCCAAATGCACTGCGGTCCAATCTGGGCATTGGTGGTGGCGGAGGTCTGCCCCATATGCACACTGGCGTTGCCTGGAAACAGGAACTGAAAGCGGTCGACTACGGTAATGCCCCTATTGACCGTTTCAGTGTTGAGCGCAGTATGCCTACAGTCCGCGCAATGGTGCGAGAAATCGCCGAGACTGGGGCCATCCCCGTGGTGATCCGCGGTGACCACTCACTGGAGTACGCTGTCGTGGCG
>JANQJM010000080.1 GCA_028281635.1 Pseudomonadales bacterium
TACTGGCCAGGCTCATCTACCCAGTCGCCAACCCTAATTTCAGCTACGCTTTCTGTAAGGGCTACTATGCAAGAGTCGCGGAGAACCGAATTAGTGGCAGGGTGATGCGCCTGTTTGTTACCCCCCTGATTCGTACCTTAAAGAAAGTGTGTGGCAGTAGTGAGTTTCTGGATTACATGGATAGCTTTCGCTATCCACTCGCTGGCGAGTTTTCCATGCGAGCCTCGGTAATTAATGACTTACGCATCCCCAGCGACTGGGGGCTGGAAGTCGGCGTGCTGTCAGAGATGAAACGAAACTATTCGACCAATCGATTGTGCCAGGTAGACATCGCAGATATCTACGATCATAAACATCAGGAAGTTTCCTATGACGATAGAAACAAGGGCCTCTCACGTATGAGCGTCGACATCGCCAAGGCGCTGTTCCGCAAACTTGCCACCAATGGCGAAGTTTTTTCACCGGAGAAGTTCCGCAGTATTAAAGCCACTTACTACCGCATCGCGCTGGATTTCATCGATTCCTATCAAAATGATGCCGTAATCAACGGGCTAAGTTACGATCGCCATACAGAGGAAGAAGCCGTGGAACTGTTTGCCAGCAATATCATGGAAGCTGGCGATCACTTCCTGGACAAACCCATGGACAAACCTTTTATCCCAAGCTGGAATCGAGTAATCAGCGCCATTCCTGATATCCTAGACCAACTGCAAGAGGCAGTTGAACTCGACCACCAGGAACACAAGTAAAGATATTCGATGCAGCAAACACTAGAGAAGGAACTCGAACGACGAATACTGGAACACCTGGCCGTCATTTATCCAGAACAAGCTAATGCAACGTTGGCCAGAGAGCTATTAGCTGAGATAAGCATGGGCCGCAATGTGCAGCGCCCGACTCCCCACCACAATAACTGGGATGAACAAGACACCATCCTGATCACCTATGGCAACACAGTCTTACGTGACAATAGCCTGCCTCTGCATTCGCTGCATGAGTTTCTCAATAACCACCTCAAGGATTGCATAGAGACAGTCCATATCCTTCCCTTCTTTCCCTTCAGCTCTGACGATGGCTTTGCCGTGATGGACTACTTGTCTGTTAATCCCGCTCTGGGCGATTGGGAAGATATAGAGGCCATTAGCAAAGACTACAAACTGATGGCCGATTTGGTTATCAATCACATGTCCAGCCGCAGTCTCTGGTTTGATAATTTCAGGAAGCAGGTACACCCCGGCAAAGACTACTTCGTAGAAGCTGATCCTAAACTCGATTACAGCGCCGTGGTCAGACCGCGAAACTCCTCGCTACTCACTGCAGTTGCTACCGCCGAAGGCGACAAACATATCTGGTGTACTTTTAGTGAAGATCAGGTTGATCTGAACTTCAAAAACCCACGAGTCCTGGTTGAGTTCGTACGTATCATCAGGGAATACCTCAACCATGGCGTAACCCTGTTCCGTATGGATGCCGTACCCTTTCTCTGGAAAGAAGCCGGAACACCCTGCATTCACCTGCAACAGACTCACGAAATCATCAAGTTGTTGCGTACGCTCATCGAGCATCATTCGCCCGAGGCGGTGATAATCTGTGAAAGCAATGTGCCTAATCGTGAAAATCTCACCTACTTTGGCAATGCCAATGAAGCGCATGTCATCTACAACTTTTCTCTGCCACCATTATTGGTATTCACCCTGCTAAGTGGCGATTGCCGCCATCTTAAAACCTGGATGATGAGCATGCCGCCTGCTC
Organism: Pseudomonadales bacterium; assembly: GCA_028281635.1. Lineage (GTDB taxonomy): Bacteria > Pseudomonadota > Gammaproteobacteria > Pseudomonadales > Pseudohongiellaceae > UBA9145. Next base: position 1,753 of record JANQJM010000080.1, read on the forward strand.
AATCGGGCACCACCTACCTGAACTTCATTGCATCTCATGATGGAATCGGTCTACGCCCGCTGGATGGACTGTTAAGCGATCAGGAACGTAATAGCCTGGTACAGGCAGCTGTTGATTTCGGTGGACGCGTCACCCTGCGCAGAGCTCGCGAAGGATACGACAAACCCTATGAGCTGAATATCGCCTTATTCGACTTACTCAAGGGCACCATGCAGGGGGGTGAAGATAGCTTTGCTTTTGATCGCTTCATATGCGCCCACGCGATCATGCTGGGACTTGAAGGCATTCCTGCATTCTACATTCAGAGTCTGTTTGGCTCGCGCAATGACCACAAGAGACTGGAACACACCGGCCGTAATCGATCCATTAATCGCCACATCTGGAATCATCAGGAAATCGAAAGCGCTATTGCCGATGACTCAAACATGCATGGCAAAGTGTTTGCGGAATTGAAACGTTTGATCAAGATTCGCCGACGGCAGCCTGCCTTTCACCCAAATGCCACGCAGTTCACCTTGCATCTCGGAACAGAAGTTTTTGCCTTCTGGCGCCAGAGCATCAATCGCAATCAGAGCATCTTCTGTTTGAGCAATGTCACCAGACAATCGCAGACGATTAATCTGTCAGATATCAATCTCATCAGCACGGACGAGTGGTGGGATCTGGTGTCTGAAGAAAGCTACGATGATTTGGCGCAGCAACTGACATTGCGTCCTTACCAAACAGTTTGGATATCCAATCTCCATAGCAACGCTGCAGATTGAGCAGCTTCAGTTGCTCTGAGTTTACCATTTCACTCCCCCACCCCTGGCCTATTAAGGCCAGGTTCTGCAGACGGGATATTTAATGTCCATTAAGGTAGTAACCTTTTTGCAGCAGAGGCGTTTAATTAGGGTAAATAAAAACAATGAGCGACGTGGTTCGACCCCATGTTCAAATCCTATCTCCTCATCTCCCTTCGCAACCTCTGGAAGCACAAGTCCCTGTCTGCCATCAATATTTTTGGCCTTGCTATTGGTCTTGTTGCCAGCCTGCTAATCCTCATCTATGTGCAGTTCGAACTGAGCTACGATCAGCACAATGTGAACCTGGATCGGATATACCGTATTACGCTCGCGGCCGCATTAGGGGGCGATGAAATTGAAGCATCCACCAGCCCCTATCCAATGGCGGCTGCCCTGCGTAATGAATACCCGGAAATCGAAACCGCGACACGGTTCCGTCCCTACTATCAGGACCCATTGGTTGCGAGGGATGACATAAGCTACCAGGAGTCGGAGGTTTTCCACGCTGATCAACAGTTCTTCGACATCTTCACAGTGGAAATGCTTGCCGGAGACATTGATACGGCTCTCAGCCGCCCTTTTACGCTGGTGATAACCGAGGGCATTGCTGAGAAATACTTCGCCAGATCTGACGTGGTGGGAGAAACCCTGCGATTCAACAACAGCCAGGATTTCGAAATCACCGCAGTGATTGAAGACATGCCCGCTGCCTCGCATTTTCACCCGGACATCCTGGTTTCATTTACATCAGACAGCCAACACGACAGTCAGATGTGGATCAACAACAATATAAACACCTATCTGTTAGTTAGGGAAAGTGTATCCAGCCAGGAACTTGAACCGAAGCTACAGGATCTCGTGCGGAAATACGTGGCACCGCAAATTGAAGAAGGTATAGGCGCAAGTTATGAGGATTTTCTCGCGGGCGGGGGTCGCTGGAGTTATCGTCTGTTTCCCGTTGCGGACATTCATCTGAACTCTCAGTTAGAGGGCGAGATTGAACCTCCCGGCAGCATCACCTATGTTTATACGTTCCAAGCCGTCGCTGTTTTTATCCTGGCATTGGCTTGCATCAATTTCATGAATCTTTCGACGGCGCGCTCGTCGAACCGTGCCAAAGAAATTGGCGTCCGAAAAGTTGTCGGCGCGATGCAGGATCAATTGGTCGGCCAGTTTTTACTCGAATCAGTGCTCACCAGTCTGATTGCGCTCTGTATCGCGTTGCCCTTGCTGATATTCCTTCTGCCATCGTTCAACGCAATTACGGACAGGGATTTGAGCCTGGATTTGTTGTTTAGTTTGCCCGCGGTAATAAGCCTGTTGGGTGCTGCTGTGCTAGTGGGAATTGTTGCCGGCACCTACCCTGCACTGTTTCTTTCTCGCTTCAGCCCCCAGGCTGTTCTTAAAGGCTCCTCCAATATGTCAGGCAGAAACTATTGGATCAGGAGTTGCCTGGTGGTGCTGCAATTCGCAATCTCCGTAGCATTAATTGCCGCCACCATGATCGTATTCAGTCAAATGGATTATGTCCGCAACAAAGACCTGGGCTGGGACAAGGAGCAGCTAATCGTAGTTGAGCGAGCGAATGCACTCGGTGACCAACTTGAGACTTTCAAGACTGAACTTTCGCAACATCCCGGCATCGTCAGCATAAGTTCAAGCTCTCATCTCCCCGGAGATGGCGGTGATGTCAATGCGTTTATTGTAGAAGGCAGGCCCTTCACCGAGACAACAGCGCTTAACCGACTCACCGTCAACTATGACTACATTGAGACTATGGGAATTGAAATCATACAGGGCCGATCATTTTCCAGACAGATAGCCTCAGAACACCCCGGTTTCATACTCAATCAGGCAGCGGTGCGGGAATTGCAGTTAACAGACCCGCTCTCCAGTACGCTGGCAGAAACGGATATCGACGGTTTAATTTCAGGCAGAGTCATTGGAGTTGTTAGCGATTTTCATTTCATGTCACTGCATCAACCCATTGCTCCGATGGTCATGCGCATCGATGACTTCACGCGCTACGTTATTGTGAGAGCACGCCCAGGTTCTCTCTCTGAAGTAGTCAGTATGCTGGAAGAGAACTGGAGAGAGATGACCAATAATGAACCATTCAGCTACCATCTCCTGGACGAAGAGTTCGATGCATTGCATTCCGGAGAGCAACAGGTCGGCAATTTATTCTTTGGCTTTTCGACACTGGCCATAATCATCGCCTGCCTGGGTCTCTACGGACTGGCATCATTCGCCACTTCGCAACGCACTAAGGAGATCGGAATTCGCAAAACACTAGGAGCCTCTGTGACCAATATTGTATTGATGATCAGTAGGGAATTTTTGGTTCTGGTTATGGTAGCGATTTGCGTTGCTGTCCCGGTTGCCTACCTGTTAATGTCCCGCTGGCTGGAAGTGTTTGCCTATCGAATCGAGATAGGCCCAGGAATATTTCTCCTGTCAGGTGTGACAGCCATTGTCATCGCCTTTCTCACCGTCAGTTACCAATCGGTGATTGCTGCAACCACCAATCCAGTACTTTCATTACGAGATGAATAGTGCCAGCTGTGAATATCAGCTCATGGGATGTTGCAATCAATCTCAATGCCTTAAACTAGCTCAACTGATTTAACACCCCCCGCGAGTCCACATGAAAGTACTGATCGGCACCCCTGCCTATGGCGGCATGGTTCACCTTGGCTACTTAAACAGCCTCTTGGAATATCAAAAGCAAGGCCTGCCTTTCAGTCTTGCCTCATTCGGTAATGAAAGCCTTATTACTCGTGCCAGAAACTCGATCATCTCTTACTTCTATCACCACCGTGAGGAGTTCACTCATTTGCTTTTTCTGGATGCAGACATTCAGTTGCCTGCTCCTGGACTGAAAGCAATGATGGACTTCAATAAAGACGTTTGCGGAGCGCTGGCGCCACTCAAGGCTTACGGCGAAGATGGCAGTGTCAGAGTCAACACGTCCGGTAAATTAGAGTCATTGGGGAATGGCTTGTATAAGGCGGAGTTCGTCGCGACTGCTGCATTGTTGCTAAGTCGTAAAGCGGTTATAGCGGCGGTCGAAGAAGCTATTCACAACAGCAGGTGTTACACAAATCCTCAGGGTTTCGATCTTAATGATTCACTGACTGATCTTCAGATGTACGATGTCTTTCGCGTGGGTGTAGTGGAAGATCGGTATCTTTCCGAAGACTATTGGTTATGCAAAGAGCTAAAGGCTCTTGGATTCGATATTTTTGCCACTGATATTCCGCAGATAACCCACTTCGGAACTCATGGATTCAGCACAAAGTAAACGCTTCCGAGAATCGCTATGATCAAATGCCGTCTTGCGCAGAGGCTTCTGCCCGGTCTGCCCGCATATTACAGGCTGTCACTTCCGGCATATAAGTCACATATTTGATCAACATGGCGCCCCTGATGTCCTGTCGCTCCAGAAAACTGGTTTCCTCATCGATATAGAACAGCCGAGATGTGGTGGCCACCAGATCTTCGTCCATAGGCATCGCGCAACGATGAACAGCCAACTCTGAAGGGATGTTGTCATCCGCCCCTGGTCGGAACATGAACACTTCCAGCGTATCGCTGAAATACACCAGATCCACTATGCCATTGCCCGACATATCCCGGGCACACATGTCATAGATCAGGTAATTGTCGCAATACTCACTGTTAGTCGGCTGTAAACCAATTGGCAGTGACCCACAGGCAACCAGCGACGTGGCAACTAAGGCCATAATTAGACGGGTGAGCATTGTCATATTGCAAATAGTAGGGATCTGAAACTGGATTCCGAACAGACCGGCAGCCATGCTGTTCTATTCGAGGGGTTTCTCGCAATCTCGCCTCTTTTATTTTACGGCACTATATTACCTGAACTTGACGAAGAGATGACTGGACCTGAGTCACGCTTAACTGCTGGGGAAAGAATATTTGGCGTCTTCAGTGACGCTGCTGGCGGGCCAGCGCTGGGTGATAGTTTTGCGACGAGTATAGAAGCGAATAGCATCCGGACCATAGACATAGAGATCGCCAAACAGGGAACGCTTCCAGCCTCCGAAACTCTGGCTGGCTATAGGCACTGGCAACGCCACATTGACGCCAACCATTCCGACCGTTACGTGGTCGGAGAAAAAGCGCGCCGCTTCACCGTCTCGGGTAAAGATGCAAGTACCATTGCCATACTCATGCTGATTAACGAGTGCCATCGCTTCGTTAAGCGATTGCACACGCACAACACACAGCACCGGACCAAAAATTTCATCCTGATAGATGCTCATCTGGGGAGTGACATGATCGAACAGGCAAGGGCCGAGGAAAAAACCAGATTCATGCTCTGGCACCGCAAGGCCACGCCCATCAACCACCAGATCAGCGCCAGCTGTCACACCTTCTTCGATATAATCCTTAACCCGTTGCAGAGCTTCCGCCGTTACCAGTGGTCCCATATCATTTTCTGCATCGATACCGGGGCCAACTTTGAGTCCCTCAATGCGTTCTTGCAGAGCGGATACTGTTTTCGTCGCCGCTTCTTCGCCCACGCAAACAGCAACTGAAATTGCCATGCAACGTTCGCCGCATGATCCATAGGCGGCACCCATAAGGGCACTCACCGCATTGTCTATGTCAGCGTCGGGCATGATCACCGCATGATTCTTGGCACCTCCCAGAGCCTGAACCCGCTTACCATTGGCTGACCCTTTCTGATAAATGGATTCGGCAATGGGAGTAGATCCGACGAAGCTCACCGCGGCGATACGAGAATCCTGAAGTATAAGATCAACGGTTTCGCGATCCCCATTCACCACGTTAAAGACCCCATCGGGCAGTCCCGCCTCCTGGAAAAGCTTCGCTAATAACAACGGGGCGCTAGGATCACGTTCTGAGGGTTTCAAGATGAAGGTATTGCCACAGGCAATTGCCAGAGGGAACATCCACATGGGCACCATGGCGGGGAAGTTAAAAGGTGTGATACCAGCGACGATACCTAGCGGCTGAAATTCTGACCAACTGTCAATCTCAGGCCCTGCGTTTTTTGAAAACTCACCTTTCAGTAACTCGGATATGCCGCAGGCGTACTCAACGATTTCAATCCCACGGCCTAATTCCCCATGGGCATCATCGATGACCTTGCCATGCTCGGCGGTGATAAGCTGACAGATATCCTCTGCATGCTGTTCCAGCAGACTCTTAAATCGAAAGAGGATCTGCGCGCGCTTCTGCGGCGGTGTCTGGCGCCAGGCAGGAAATGCCGTCTGGGCAGCAATAATCGCCTGCTCCAATTCCGCTGCATCGGCCAAGGCAACCTGCTTGCTGACTTCACCAGTTGCAGGATTAAACACGGCGCCAGTGCGATTGGCAGCAGGAACTTCATCACCGTTGATGAAGTGACCCAGGGTTGGCACCGCAGGCTCGGCCTCAAAGGATTCAATCGAACTCATGCAAGGCCTCGCCGACACAGTTAATCAGGCTGTCAATTTCGGCTTCGGTGGAGACGAAAGGTGGTGCCAGTTGAATGGTGTCAGCACCCCAGCGCACGTAGAAGCCTTTCTGAAAACACTTCACCCCCAGTTCAAAGGGTCGACGCAGCGGTTCACCAGGATAGTGTTCGAGGGACAAGCCTGCAGCGAAGCCACAATTTCGAATATCGGTGACGTAAGGACTACCCTTCAATTCATGTACCGCATTCTCAAAATAACCAGACATGGCCTTTACCCGTTGCGGCAACTCTTCCGCCAACAACAAATCCAGCGCAGCGATACCCGCTGCGCAGGCGACAGGATGAGCTGAATAAGTATAGCCGTGTGGAAACTCCACCATATAGTCAGGGCCACCTTCTGCCATAAAGGTGTCGTAGATATCTCCCTTGGTTACAACCGCCCCCAGTGGCAAGCTGCCATTGGTGATTTGCTTGGCTAGCGTCATGATATCCGGCGTCACACCGAATGCTTCGGCGCCAGTCAGCGCACCCATTCTCCCGAACCCGGTGATCACTTCATCGAAGATCAGCAGGATATTGTATTTGTCGCAGATTTCTCGCAGGCGATTCAGATAACCTATCGGAGGAGGCAAAACTCCAGCCGTTCCCGACATAGGTTCCACGATGACGGCCGCAATATTCGATGCATCATGGAGTAATACCAGTTCTTCCAATTCATCGGCAAGATGGGCACCTGATTCTGGCATGCCGCGGGTGAAATTGTTTTCAGGGAGTACCGTATGGGGAATGTGATCGGCATCCACAGTCTGACCAAATAGCTTGCGATTAAACCCAATACCGCCAACGCCAACACCGCCATAATTTACACCATGGTAACCCTTGATGCGGCCGATGAATTTCGATTTTCCAGGCAGACCTTTCGAACGCCAGTATCCGCGGGCCATCTTGAGCGCGGTGTCAACTGTTTCGGATCCACTGTCGGTAAAAAATACCTGGTCCAAACCAGCAGGGGTCAATTCAATAACTTTATGGGCCAGCTTAAAACTCAGCGGGTGTGCATATTGAAATCCAGGCGAGTAATCCAGGGTGGCGATTTGTTTACTCACCGCTTCGGTAATCTGTTCACGCCCGTGCCCCAGACCACAAGTCCACAGCCCTGACAGCCCATCGAATACCTGACGACCGTCTGCGGTGGTGTAGTACACACCCTTGGCAGCGGTAAACAAACGAGGTTCCTGTTTGAACTGGCGATTGCCGGTAAATGGCAGCCAATGGGCGTGCAGCTCTTCCGCAGTTAGCGGCGAGCTAAACTCTGATTCGCTGTGCTGTCCTGTATCTGGCATACCCAAAACATACCCGAGCTTGGGGCTCTATGGAAACGATTGTTTGACCGGGTATTGTGCCAGAAACTCTAGAGTAAGACTTCCATTTGAATATTGCAGCGGGCATAGGGGGAAGGCTCAGCGTCCATGCGTTTGAATCCGAGTTTTCGGTACAGGTTAATCGCTGGCTGCAGTGTCGTGTTGCTATCCAGGAATACCCGCTGCCCGCCAAGTTCTTTCGCTCGCTTCAAAGCTGCCTCCCCCAACAGAAAACCGACTCCTCTACCCTTAAATTCATCCGCCACCGCCATCTTCGCCAATTCGAAGGTTTCATCATCGGATTTCAACAGAGCGCAGGTGCCAATAGAACGATCTTCATAATCCGCCATCAAAATAGCACCGCCTTTGTCCAGGACGTATTCCTGCGGCGCTTCCAACATGCGACGATCCGAATCTTCAACCTCGAAATGCTTCTCGATCCATGTGTAATTCAGTTCTTTGAATGCTTTGAAGTGAGATTTGCGCGCATCGACAATCGCTATTTTGCCTTGCTCTCTTTCCATGAAACGCTGCCGTACGCGATCATGAAAAGATTGTTGTTCCAGCAGGGATTCGAATTCACTAATGGCTTGCCACAGATCATCGGAGCATTGCGCCAGCATGTTTTCCACTACTACTTCAGCGTCTTCGTTCTGTTGTTCGAAAGCTGGCAGGATCTTTTTTGCAGAGTCGGTCAAACAGACCTGATTAACACGACCATCCCCTGGCAGCTTGAGGTTTTGCAACAGCTCAGCGGCAACCATTTCTTTGACAATTTTGCTGACGGAAGCATGGGAGTGACCAATGGCCTCTGCTAGCACCGAAATCGACAGGCACTGTCCGCTCCGCAGCATGAAGAATACCGGGAACCACTTCGGATCGAGACCCGTCTGATACAGTTGATTCACCCGGGACGCCTCGTCGAGAAGCGCCTCGCCCAGTTGCCTTAGACGACTGCCCAGGGCCAGAGGCCCCGCCTGGCGGTACATTTCCAGCATCACTGCTCTCCTGAAATTTATGAAATATATTTATGTAACTAGTTACGTAACTGAGTATAGAACTGCCACCTTCTACCCGCAAGACCAAATTAACTGGTGGCATCGGCGTGATCTGTTGCCGCTAATTTTTTCTTGACAAAGGCTACATTTGTAGCCATTCTTGACTACAAATGTAGCCTACTCAATAAAACAATCTGGAGTGTCGCTATGTGGTCACCACCTGCCTTGCCTACCCTGCCCTACTGGTCAGTGCCGATTACAGACAACGGCTTGCTGCTGGTTAACATCCTCGTACAAATCACAGTGCTAGCCACACTCGCCATTCTGGCAGGACGCTTTTTCAAGAAACAGGCAACAATGCGCTACAACATTCTGTTTCCAGCGATGCTGTGTTTAATCGTCGTTGTCATTGCATCCACAGCATTTCATGCATCCCAGCGAAACCTGTTATCGATCGAATTCAATTCTGAGTTGATTGCTTCTGAAACACCGTTTCTATTTGATGCATTTCAGCAGGAGTTTCAATTCGACGATGTGAATACTCAGACGGTGGGTGTGTCAGTCAGTCCGCCTCTAGAACCAGTAGCTGACGAACCAAAAATTCTAGACTCCCTAAGAGACTTACCCCCAACGCTTATAGTGTTTGTACTATGGGTTGGGGGTTTTTTTATCTTCGCGGTTGGCATTCTTCGCGCACTGCATCAAGTTGAGAAGCTGGCAAAACATTCCTTCACTCCCTCAGCTAAAGAGCTATCGCGGCTGAAAGTGGTCTCAAACCAACTCAAGGTTTCATCACAAACCGTATTCAGACTGTCTGAGGACATCAACAGCCCCGTTATTGCTGGAATAGTAAAACCAGTCATTCTGATACCCGATGGATTTACTGAGAAACTCTCGGACAGACAACTTAGAGAGGTTCTCATTCACGAGTTTGCCCACATTGCACGCCGCGACGCCCTGAGTAATTTCATACAGAAAATAATACTCGCCATATTTTGGTTCCATCCTCTCATTCATTATATGGATGGGGAAATCAGCCAGGCCAGGGAAGAAGTCTGCGACAACTATGTGTTACAGCAGGAATCAGCCTTACAGTATGGCGAAACATTATTTGCCATTAATTCCCTTAGTCACAAATTCCCAGGTAAGACAGTACCTGCTCATCAACTTGGCATCATCTCTACAAAAAAATGGAATCTGGAAGACCGTATTCGTGAACTACTCGATACCTCAAGGAGTCAATCCGTGACTATCTCTTCAAAAATTCGAACGCTGCTATTGATTACACTATCGTCTTTCGCACTAGGCCTCGCTGGTTGCCAACTGCAGGCCGCGGAAAACCAAACGCCAGAACAACGTATTTCAGAATTGGAAAATCAGACTCGGGCTTTACAACAGGAACGCAATAACCTTGCGCAACAGGCAGAAACGCTGCGCGAACAATTGAATCAAATTGTGGAGCAAGAACAACGTTTAGAAGAACAAGAACAACGCATGGAACAACAAACTCAGGAGATGCTGCGCCAGGCCCAACTCATGCGAGAACAAATGTCTCGCAGTCTGACTGAAATACGCAGTATCTTGCAATCTGCCGAGACAGAAGCGCAATTGCAGGATATTCAGGAACTCACAGAACGCCTACTTCGGGATATGCTGGAGAAAACCGAAAATGCTGAATCTGCAGTAATTAGTCCCGAAACCCAAAATGCACTGAGCAATCTTGCAGACACGGTAGCAAACAACACAGCGGACAAGCAGCAGATTCTCCGTGATGTAGGCACCATCCAGGCTCGTTTGTTTGCAGGAAGTCGACCCATCAGACCGCAAGGTCCACGCCGAGCGCGAACAACTCCACCACTAAGTGCGAACGATGAACTGCGCGAGCCTGCCATGCTTGCCCTAACCGAAATTCAAGAGTTGCTCTCGCCACAGGATCTATCGGTCGAGCCGCAGTACGACGCTGCTAAAGATCGACTTGACCAGTTCTACGAAGCCAATTGGGAAAACCTGAACAGTTTCGAGAGGTCTTTGCTGCTCAGTTTCTACGTCAACTATTGGCTGGGTATTGGCGACTACCAGGGAGCCGTGATGACATTCGAGCAGATTCTACAAGTCGAAGATGTCAGAGAGGATATTTTGCTGCGCACCTATCGCTCACTCGGACAGCTGTATTCTGCTCTGGAACGATGGGAACCTTCAATCAACAACTATACCGCCTGGCGGGAAAGATCAAACGTAGAAGACAGTGTGGTATTCAAAGGATTGTCTTATGCCCACTATCAGCTTGAACAGTACGATGAAGCTCTTCCTTATTGGCAGCAATACATGTCGCTAGCTTCCGAGAGCGGCGGTACATTAGGACGCGACGATTACGCCTACCTGAATGGCATCTTTTTTACACTAGAGATGTTTGAGGAAGCACTGGAAAATACAAAGGAGATGATCGTAATGTTCAATCATCCAACTGATTGGAGAAACCTTAGGGCAATCCACGACAGACTCGGCATGTTGGAGGATCCTGATTCTGCAAGCGAAGACAGTAGCAATAGCAGCGCCAATACCGAATCTCAAATCAATGACTCACAAAATGTCGCCACCTTGGCGGATAACGCACAGTACATGCCGACCAATGTGGTGGTACCAGAATACCCACCCCGCGCTGCTGATCGTGGTGATGAGGGCTGGGTAGTGCTGTCTTTCACTGTGGACGAAAACGGGAGTGTTCAACAACAAACCATCAAGGTTGAAGAAACTGAGCCGCCATTTGTATTCAATCGGAGTGCGATAAGAGCAGCGTCGGACCTCACCTATGCGCCCCGAATTGAAAACGGCGCAGCAACCCGGACCCAGAATGTAAAATACCGATTCGAATACAGGTTAAGCAACGATGTCTAAAGCAAAGTTGAACAAGCTCACACCTCTCTCCCGTGCTCAAAGAGATCTCATGGAACTGATTTGGGATAAACAGGAGATCGGAGTTCAGGAAGCTACCGCGCTGATGAATGAACAACGTCCTGTCGCTCGCAACACAGTACGAACATTGCTGGAGAGAATGCGCGAGAAAGGCTGGCTCACCCATCGTGTCGACGGACGCAGTTATCTTTACTCGCCAACTGTGCCCAGAGAGGAGAGCCTGGGCCAGCGCGTCATGGACATGGTAGACAAGGCCTGCGGAGGAAATCCGGAAAAGCTGATGATGGCCTTGTTGGAATACCGTGGCCTCAGCGATGAGGAGGCCCTGCGTATTCGTAATATGCTGGATGACGCCAAAAACAAATAAGTTGAGTCTCTATCTGATCATCGCGGCACTGGCTCGGCGTTAGAATCGAATTTGTAAACCGCTTCTATACGGCGCGACAGTTCGGCAATCACTCTGCCGCCCATTGCGGCATTGGTCATGATGGCGTAGCCATAACCTTTCACCTTGTGCGCGGTTAGCTGGGCTCGAAATCCCCAATTCCCACCACTGTGATCGAAATACCAGCCTTCGCCCCGTTTCTCCAGGAAGAAACCGAAGCCTACAGGCCCCACACCAACTGGGCTCACCATCTCCCCGGTTGATTGCTTGTTTAACACCTTGTTGGATCGATCAAGATAGGAAAGCTGCACCTCAATGGCAAACTTCGCCAGGTCAGTTGCAGTGGTCCACAATCCTGCCGCGGCCTGTTCGGGGTATACATGCCATTTTGGACCTCTGGCCTCGCCTTCAAAACCGTGACCACGAGCGGCATTGCGATCAAGTTCAGCGGGAAGCGGTTGCAGGTATGTGCTCCGGGTCATGGCGAGAGGGTTTAACACCAGCCGATCCATGAGCTCGGCGTAAGGTTCGTTATAGGTATCGAGCAGGAGTTGTTGCAGAATTGTAGTACCCCCTCCTGAATAGTGATATGCGGTCATGGGTGTGCGTGCCATGCGTACGTTGCCCACGTTCGAGGGATCTTCACCATCAAATATCTGCGGCAGTGTCGGCAACGGGGTGTCGGGATCGTAACCGGGAAAACCGAAACCATCGCCGAGACCGGACGTATGACTGGCAAGCATGCGCGCTGAGACAAAGGCATTCTGGGTATAGTCGGATTCTGGGATACGCCAACTTGTCAGCAGACCATTCACATCTTCATCGATGGAAAAAAGACCGTCTTCTGCCGACTTCAACACTGCCATGGCATTGACCGGTTTGCTGATAGAAGCTGCCTGAAACAGAGTATCAGTGTCGACAGATGATCCAGTCTCAACATCGGCGATGCCATAACCCCTGGCCCACTGAATCTCATAGTCTTCAAAAACCGCCACACTTACACCAGGCACGTTGAACAACTGCAACAACTCATCAATGGTGAGATGGGCAAGGTTGTTTTGGAAATCGAGCCCTCCTCTTTCAACAAGAATTTGCAAATCCTGTCCGGAAACAGGCGAAACCCAAAACACCACACTAAAAACAAATGCATTGAAATATTTCATGGGAATTGTTCTCTCAGTATCCAGACAAGCTTGTGAAAAAATCCTGTATTTCGTCCCTGGAGGATGACTGACCTAATGCAGCGATTAGCAACATACGCGCCTTCAAGCCATCGAGGTTTTCTCCATTGACAATACCAAGTTCTGAGAACTCAGGATAGATCACTATTCGACCGTCCCCGGTACGGGAAGTAAAGACCACAATAACTCCAGCCGCCACCGCCTCTCGCAAGGCTTCTGTTACCAGTGGCGGAACATTACCCCTTCCAAAAACTTCCAGCACTATTCCTCTGGCGCCTGCAGCAACGGCAGCCCTCACTAATGTGCCATCGCTGCCAGCCACCAGGCGTATTAAATCAACGCGTGAATTCACTTCCGTGGTTTTGAGATTTATCCTTGGCGGTTTAGATGCCGTGAAGTACACATGCTGTTCATCCAGAGAACCCATTTTTCCCGAACCAACAGACTGAAAAGCTTCGACTGCGGTCGTATGAGTCTTGCGGGCAAAACGGGCTGTATGAATATCGTCATTCAGAGTAATCATCACGCCTCGATCAACACTGCGATCATCGGCAACTATAAGCGCAGCATTCAGCAAATTGCGCGGCCCATCTGTATCAACGCGACGTGGTGAGCGCTGCGCCGCAGTGAAGACTACCGGGCGTGAGTCAGCAACCAACAAATCAACAAAGAATGCCGTTTCTTCCAGCGAGTCGGTGCCATGGGTAATAACAACGCCAGCGATTTCCTCTTCTGCAAACAACTCATTCACCCGCTGCGCCAGCCGCAGTTGAAGTTCTGGCGTCATGCGGGAACTGCCTATGCTGGAAAAGTTTTCAACCGAAATACTGGCCACATCAGCCAGTTCCGGGACCGCAGAGATTAGTTCTTCAGCGGTCAGCATGCCGGACTCGGTGGACGCAATCGTGCCACCGGTAGCGAGAATATGAATCTGTGGTAACTGCGCAATGCCCAATCCAGGGCTCATATACAGACAGCAGGCCAGCAGCCCCTTCAACAGCTTTCTCATATGTGCAAGCTATCCTGAGTCTGACCCTTCTGCAATTGCCGCCTGGGTTTTCTTGGGCAGTTTTTGCAACACCTGCTCATAGGAACTCTCGATAAGTTCTTGTAGCTGCTTCTCCCCCAATTGACATTTCGATGGGTCGATCTGCACCCATTTGGCTCGGGCAAGATAGGGGGCTGGTATGATACCCGGTAAGTCAGTCAGCTCCAGAAACCTATCCCCAGCCTTGAATGAGTAGAGGCTATCCTCTTCCAGACCGGAACAGGCAAACATCTTGCCTCCAATCTTGAACACTCGGTCATCATCCCACTGAATCTGCTCTGTAGCGCCTGGCAGTGAGATGCAGAAAGCCTGTAATTGTTTTGCGTTCATATGCTGAGCCTGCCGCCTGGACCAACTATACATCAGCTTTCGAATTCACGCCCGCCCTGCCCATTTTTACGAATTCGAAATGTGGTTTGATTCACGTCAATGAGAATTTTCACCAAGCTGTTAAGGTAGGAAACCTATGACGAGTCCATCTAAATCCATCGCAATCGCTGTACTTTCCTTGTTGAGCTATGCCATTGTGGCTCAGGATGCTGTGGTGTGGCACGGAGGAATCAGCGAAGAAGAACGCGCGCTTGCCCCGGATGCAGGAACTCGCCTGGTGTTTTTTGTTAGTGCCGGCAGCTTCTTGTCCGACATTGCAGTCAATATCACCAACAGCTCAGGACAGGAAGTCGTGAACGTGACAACCAATGGGCCCTGGCTGTATCTAAACCTGCCCTCAGGCACCTATGATGTGCGCGCGCAACGCCGCAATGGCGATGTGCAATCCTTGAAAGTCGATATCGATGAGAATGCAGATCAGGAATTTGCATTCATGTTTCCAGGCGACTAGTCCTCCCCTCTCACACCGATCGTCCAGCATTTGACCCCCAGCGTCCGCCTTGTGAAATCAAGCGCTTGCTGGCAGGTCTTGTTATGCACCTGACGCGCAAGCGGGGTTCATTACCAACTTTTGAGGACGAAACAATGGAAAACACAAAAAGCGTACTGTCTTATCTAAACTATGGGCTGCTATTGCTCGTATTATTGGTGTATCAACAAGCCCACGCCGGAGAAATTACTGGTGGCTGGGTAAAAAAGGAGCAAACTATTCGCGGCGAGTGGAAGATCGAGGAACGGGCCGACGGCCATTACCTGGTCCTGGGTGAAGATTTCCGTACGCGAAGAGCACCAGATCTTAAATTCGTATTGAGCAATCAGAGTGTCGACTCTGTGCAAAGCAGTACCGCCATGAGTGGCGCATTGTTTGTTGCTCAGCTAGACAAAGCCCGAGGTGCGCAGGAATACAAACTTCCCGACAACTTTGAGGAATACACTACCCTCTTGTTGCACTGCGAACAGTATACGAAATTATGGGGAGCGGCAGCGTTGAATTAGTTCGACACCGATCCTGATGGCAAGCACGCTAACATACCGAGGCAACTATGGCTGAAGAGAACAGCTATCACCCACCCAAAGTCTGGACCTGGAAGTCTGACATGGGTGGCGCTTTTTCCAAGATCAATCGCCCCACCGCAGGACCAACTCATGAGGCAGAACTGCCGGTTGGTAAGCATCCCTTGCAACTGTATTCGCAAGGCACTCCTAATGGGCAGAAAGTGACGATATTGCTGGAGGAATTGTTGGCAGCCGGTCATCAGCAAGCTGAATATGACGCTCATCTCATTCGCATTGGAGACGGCGATCAATTTGGTTCCGGATTTGCCGACATAAATCCGAATTCAAAAATTCCGGCGCTGGTAGATAGAAGTGGCGATGAACCGGTTCGGGTGTTCGAGTCCGGTGCCATACTGTTGTACCTGGCCGAAAAATTTAACGCTTTCATCCCCAATGACCCTCAAGCGCGGATTGAATGCCTGAACTGGTTATTCTGGCAGATGGGTGCAGCGCCCTATCTTGGAGGCGGCTTCGGCCACTTCTATGTCTATGCACCATTCAAGATAGAGTATTGCATCGACCGTTACACCATGGAGACGAAACGACAGCTTGATGTACTCGACCGCCATCTTGCCAACCATGAATACATGTGCGGCGATGACTACTCTATTGCCGATATCGCTATCTGGCCCTGGTACGGTGCAGTGCAAGCCGGCACTGTCTACAATGCCGCTGAATTCCTCGATGCCGCCTCTTACTCAAATGTGGGGCGCTGGGCTAAGCAAATTGCCGAGCGATCTGCAGTCAAACAAGGCCGAATTGTGAATCGGAATTGGGGCCCTCTAAACAGACAACTCCATGAGAGGCACGATGCCTCTGACTTCGAACTACGCACACAGGACAAGCTTGAAGGTCAGTCAGCGGAAGTCGCCGAAGAGTTTGCTGACCAGATCGATTGAAATCGTCAATCCGGTCGTGAGCAGCTCAACCCTCTACGCCAAACAGATCGGAAATTCGCGCTAATTATTGCTTCTGATGGACTGTTGCAAAAGATAAGCATACTGGCCAGCCGCAACAATGCCTATTGCGGCAGTTAATAACGCAGTAAACCCAAGGTAGTCATAGTTTTCCGTCAGCACCAGCAAGAACACGAGATACTGTAATGCAGTTGTGACTTTGCTCGGCAATCTGGCCTTCACCGACTCCACTTTCCCGATACGACCCGCAGCAAGTAAAGCAAGAAAGATAAACAGCACACCAAAATCGCGGGCACCAAGCAGAAGCCATTGAGCAACTGTCAGTTTGTCGAGCCAAATCCAGGTAAGGCTCACCGAGAGCACAAAGAGTTTATCCGCAACAGGATCCAAAACCTGGCCGAAGTAACTGGTCCACCGGAAAGTGCGGGCAATAAAGCCATCCAGAAACTCAGTGACCAGGCCGACTCCGATTAGCCACACATGATAACTCTCAGAAGAAAAGGGAAAAACGGCTGCTACGATGATTCTGAGGAAGGTAATCGCATTGGGGATGTGCCTGAGCATACTGGTATTCTGACTGGCAGGTTCCTGGCTCATCTATTGAATAGCATCGGCAAATTACAAGTCAATCTTGACTACCGGTAAGCCGGCGCGCGTCACATTTTCAGTGTATTGCTCCCTTGCACAATGATTTTCGAACCAGGCACTGTCCGAAAATAAGAGTAGACTAGTCACTATGGAGAGCTTCTATCTAGTTGCCGCTGATGTCGTACTTCTCGTACACGGAATCATCGTTGCCTTTATTGTGTTTGGCCTACTCTTCATTCTAGTTGGAGGAGAATTGGGCTGGAACTGGATTCGTAACCCCTGGTTTCGCATAACACATCTGGCGGGAATCGGAATCGTGGTACTCCAGGCCTGGCTTGGAGTCCTGTGCCCATTGACTACACTGGAGATGTGGTTGCGACAACAAGCCAGAACGGGCACGTATCAAGAGAGTTTCATACAACACTGGCTACAGCAGGTCCTGTTCTACGATTTTCCACTCTGGGTATTCGCGGCCGCTTACACTGTGTTTGGCGTGATTGTAGCGATTGCGTGGTTACGTCATCCACCTCGCTTCAGTCAAAAGTGACTAACAACATCGAAAAGATTCTAGATCTGTTTCAGGACTTTTCTATCTTCATCAAACCAGAGCCTACCCACTTTTACCGACGCCTGCTGCAAACTGGCGTTAACCAGATCAAAAAGATCCCCGTTCTCTCCAACCAGCTGATTGGGAACGCCGTTTGCACTTGCGATAGCCGCATTGGCCTGCATATGCCGAGCTTCGCCGTGAACAGGGATGGCAAGCTTTGGTTGCACCCATCGGTACATGGTAGCGAGCTCTTCAGCACAGGGATGACCTGATGCGTGCAGCGGAATCTTCGAGGCATCGGCATGAGTAACACGAATGTTTCGGGCCTCGAAGGCACGAATCAATCCTTCCACCTCTCGCTCATTACCGGGAATCGTCTTGGCACTGAATATCACATGATCTCCTGCTGCCAGATTAATATCCGGGTGTGTGTCAGCGGCTAATCTGTGCAAAGCAGCACCGGCTTCCCCCTGACTGCCAGTAGCAACCGCGAGTAACTCCTCTGGCAACAGATAGCCAAGATCAAAATTATCTACCACGTTGAAATTTTCTTTCAGGTATCCAGCGGCCCGGGCACTGGAGACCATGCGCTGCATCGATCGACCAAGCAATCCAAGGTGCCGCCTGGCCACATGGGCCACGTTACCGAGGGTTTGCATACGGGCGATATTGCTGGCAAAACAGGCAACCACTACCCGCCCACTTGATTGCTGGACAGTTTTTAGAAGTCCTTCAAACAACTCCGACTCAGAAACTGAATGGCCGGTTACAGTAGCATTTGTAGAGTCACAAACCACTGCATCAATACCCGCTTGTGCAAGCCGCTGGTAGTCACCTGAATTGATGGCAGCTCCAACGATGGGGGCAGAATCCAATTTCCAATCCGCTGTGTGCAGCACCTTACCTGCCGCCGTTGTAATCAATAAGGCATTGGTTTCCGGCGTGCTGTGAGTAATCGGTAACCACTTCACAGTAAAAGGCCCTAGCTCTATCTGCTCACCTTCAATGACAGTGATCACCGGTGCGTCGATCCGTTTTTCACGCAACTTCCGTAAGATAACATTGCGGGTAAAGGGGGTAGTATAAATAGGGCAGCGAAGTTGGTCCCATAGATGCGCGATAGCGCCAATGTGATCCTCATGGGCATGGGTTGCAATGAGCCCAACCAGCGACTCGGATCGATTCGCAATAAAGTTGGGGTCCGACATCTCTACACGATTGCGAGCGGCGGGACTGTCATTCACCTTTTCAAAGGTCACTCCGCAATCCACCATCAACCACTTCCCGGCATGGCCGAAGAGATTCAGATTCATTCCAATCTCTCCGCAGCCACCCAGCGGTAAAAACCAAAAGTCTTTCTGTGTCGGTTGCATCAGAGAATCAGGTTCAGCCAGAGGAAACGATCACCAAGGTCGATCCAAAGTGGAATAGTAAAAAAGGCGATGATCGTCTGCAGCGTGATGATGTTCGCCATCAGACTCACATTGCCCCCTAATTGCCGTGCCAGAATGTAAGCTGATGGTGGCGCGGGAAGACAAGTCAACAAAAGCAGAATTGCTGACAAACCAGGAGCCACTGAGAACAGCAAGGTACCCACAACTATTAGCGTCGGAAACGCCCCCAAGCCGCAAAACACAGCTACGATTAACTGCCAGGACTGATCTCCAAAGGCAACCAGACGGATGCCAGCCCCCACTGCCAGTAGCCCCAGGGGCAGAGCAGGCTGACTCAGCACTTCGATAACTTCTATGCCTAGTTCGGGTATGTCCACATTGTAGAGACTTATCCCCAGACCGATGAGACAAGCCAACACCAAAGGATTAGTGAGCACGCTGCCTATGACTGTTACAAAGCGGTTATTGCCACTACCACCAGTGGCGCTCAGAGAAATAACACTGAGTGTATTAACCAGGGGTATGTAGACCACCAGACAGAGAGCGGCGAGGGCAAGACCGTTGTCCCCGTACAAGGCCTCGATACAAGCCAAGCCTATGTAAGTATTGAATCGAATACTGCCCTGGTAAACCGAGCTTAGTGACCCCTGATCCTGCGCGATGAATTGGCGCAGTCCTGTGAACAGAATAGTAAAGATGAATAGGGATAGACCCAGTACATAGCTGATATCGAGAATATCTTCACCATCGATATTGGTGTCCGATAGTCTGGCAACCAACAATGCCGGAAAAAACAAGTAATAAGTTAAACGCTCAAGGCCTTCCCAAATTGTGGGAGATGAGATCGGAGTTCGGCTTACAAGAAATCCCAACAGGATAATCGCGAATATTGGGGACAGTGCTTCCAGAATCATGGGGCGCCATCATAACTTGGGACCCCTGCCCGTGCCATCCTTGTCTTGATGCATGCTTTAACCACTACCCTGATTCTGTGAAAGGCAAATGCTACTATTCAAAAACCAAATCAATGAAAGAGAATATCATGCCGCGCCTGCCAAGCCTGTTACTGCTTTCAGCACTGCTACCAAGCTGTTTACCCACCAACGAAGATCCGCTGAGATTGCAGCGCATCGGAGATGAAAGCCCCAAAAATGTCGTATTCATCCTTTCCGATGACCATCGTTATGATTTCATGGGATTCACGGGCAAGGTGCCCTGGCTGGAAACGCCTAACCTGGACCGACTTGCCGCAGAAGGCGCTTACTTTCCCAATGCCTACGTCACCACGGCACTGTGTTCACCCAGCAGAGCTTCCATCCTCACCGGGCTCTACTCCCACACTCACACGGTGGTGGACAATGCGGCACCCGATCCCGGCAATTTAACGTTTTTCCCACAGTATCTGCAGAGCGCTGGCTATCAAACGGGGTTCTTTGGCAAATGGCATATGGGCAATCACAGCGATGAACCGCAGCCTGGATTCGATCACTGGGAAAGTTTCCGGGGTCAGGGAGTCTACTACGGACCGACGCTAAACATTAACGGTGAACGCATCGAATACGATGAGGAAACCTACATTACTGATCTGCTCACTGAACATGCAGTGAACTGGTTGGAAGGTCGTGATCAGGAGCAGCCATTCTTTCTCTATCTTTCTCATAAGGCTGTGCACTCCCAGTTCCAACCAGCGCAACGCCATATAGATCAACACGCTGATGACCCCATCGTTTATCCTCCGAGTTTTGATAGCCCGCGCTATGGCCAAACCGTATTACCCAGCAAAGATGCGCAGGGAGAGCCGCGTAGAGGTCGTGACTACTATGGTGACCAACGCTTACCCGATTGGGTGAAACAACAACGTGAATCATGGCATGGCGTAGATTATATGTATCACGGCCAGATCGATTTTGAAGAATTCTTCCACCGCTACACTGAAACCCTGATGGGCATCGACGAAAGCATTGGCGCGGTCCTTCAGTTTCTGGAGGACAATGATCTTGCCGACGACACCCTGGTCATTTATATGGGAGACAATGGCTTTTCTTTCGGAGAGCATGGGTTAATCGACAAGCGCCACTTCTATGAAGAATCTGCCAAGGTCCCCTTGCTCGTGCGCTGGCCACAAAAACTGGAAGGTGGCGCAGCAATCGATGCTTTGGTGCAGAATATAGATATTGCACCGACGATACTGGAAGCCGCAGGCTTACAGGCTCCCAATCACATGCAGGGCAGTTCTTTCGTGCCGCTGATGTCGCGGAACGAAGTTCCATGGCGTGACCGCATCTTCTATGAGTACTACTGGGAGATGGACTTTCCACAAACACCCACTATGTTTGGCGTG
>JANQJM010000098.1 GCA_028281635.1 Pseudomonadales bacterium
TGTCCTGGTGGGTCTGCAAAAATTCCCTGTGGAAGCATTAATGCGGCTACATAAAAGAGTAGCTGGATGGATTTCACGTTAGTCAAAGAATAATTCGAATATGAAGCAATTATATTGTTAGCGCGACTTTGAAAAAGCGAAAAAACCACCATACTTTCATGAGGAATCCTCATTATTATTTTTCTTCAGTAAAGGTTATGTTTTAAGGAATGAACAAATCGCTACCATCTCTGGGTGCAATACGAACCTTTGAAGTCGCTGCGCGACATCTTAGTTTCACCCGTGCAGCCGAAGAAATGTTTGTGACTCAGGGCGCCGTGAGTAAACAGATAAAGCAGTTAGAGGAACAGCTTGGCTGCCAATTGTTCTCCCGGAAAGGGCCTAATCTTGCCCTGACCAGGGATGGAGAAGAACTGCTTGCCACAGTTTCTTCTGCTCTTGAACATATTCAAGAAGGCGTCAATCGCCTACGCCGAAGAAATGACCTTACGTTAACACTAAGTGTCTTGCCGAGTTTTGCGAGCATCTGGTTGATGCCGAAAATAATGGAGTTCGAAGAACAGAATCCGCATATTTCAGTGCGTCAAACAACCTCATTCAATGTGGTGGACTTTGACGTCAGCACGGATATCGATGCGGCAATAAGACTTGGTCGCGGAAATTGGGAGGGCCTCTACACTCGGCAGTTAACGAGAGATTACATGTTTCCAGTCTGTAGCCCTGCCATTGCCCGAGAAATAGACAAGATCGAAGATTTAAGCAATCACACGCTTCTGGTCGATCCCCATGCGAGAATTCACATGTTGCCATCGTTAAAGAAGTCACGAGAGCATCGCGAGTTTGGTGAATGGAAGGCATGGTTTGAGGCAGCCAATGTTGATGTAGAAATTAGCGATCATCGAATTATTGATGAGACGAGTACGCTGATACGCGCTGCTGTGTTGGGTAGCGGAATAGCATTGATGCGCGAAGAATTGATTACAGACTATCTCGAAGCTGGTGTGTTAGTGCGCTTGTTTGATGTGGAATATCATTCCGATCTTCACTACTACTTTGTATGCCCCCTTGAGCGCAAGGGTGAAGAGAAAATCAGTCTTTTTCGTCACTGGTTGGAAAGAGTCAGCAACTAATCGAACATTCATAATCTCCTGTGTCGGTCCAGACACTTGAAAATCCGGCCTAAATCCTCTCCAATGACCATTGGAGGAGCCCAATATGAAAACATCAGTCCACTTCCTGATTGGTCTGCTTGGCTGCGTGCTTGGCTGTGCAGCTGTCTATGCTAATGAAGGCAGCTTCGCTTTCGTTGGTGCCACCATCATTGACGGCACTGACGCAGAACCTTTAACTGATGGCGTTTTAGTGGTGACCGACGGGCGAGTAAGAGCCATAGGTCCGAGGAGTGAAGTCACCGTTCCAGCTGGCGCTCAGCAGTTTGATGCATCTGGAAAATACATCATGCCAGGGCTGGTCAATGCCCATGGCCATGTTGGAGCGACAGTGGGTCTGGACGGAAACGCAGACTACAGCACAGCGAATTTGCTGCGGCAACTGGGTCTCTATGCACGCTACGGCGTAACCACTGTCAACAGTCTCGGCGGTGATGAAGAAGAAGGCTTTGCGCTTCGCAATGAACAGCATCATGCCGGTCTGGATAGGGCGCGCATTTTTGTTGCGGGTTCCGTGGTCACTGGTGCTACCGAGCAGGCTATTCGCGACGAAGTGAATCGCAATGCAGACATGGGTGCTAATTTCATCAAGGTACGTATCGATGACAATCTGGGCATGACAGAGAAAATTTCCCGACCGCTATTTGACGCTCTGGTTGATCAGGCACATAAACGTCGGCTACCAGTCGCAGTGCATTTGTTCTATCTCGAGGATGCTAAATACATGTTGGAAGCTGATGCAGATCTGATTGCCCATAGCATTCGGGATTTGCCGGTAGACGATGAATTTATCTCGATGGTAAGAGAGAAGGGTGTCTGCTATATCCCAACGCTCACTCGGGAAGTCTCCACATTTATTTATGCGTCGGTACCTAACTTTTTTGCTGACCCATTCTTTCTTAAAGAAGTTGAGCCTGAAGTCGTCGACGAGTTACAGACGCCAGAGCGCATGACTCGCATGGCAAACAGTCGGGCTGCCAGAGCGTATGAAGAAGGCTTGCAAGTTGCACTCGCTAACGTCGGTACCTTGCATGCTGCCGGTATTCCAATTGCGATGGGTACGGATACCGGGCCGGCAGCGCGATTCCAGGGTTACTTCGAACATATGGAGCTCGACCTCATGGTGGATGCGGGTATGACTCCACTGGATGCCATCCGTGCGTCTACCGGCGTGGCAGCCGATTGTATCGGTATGTCAGATATTGGCACTCTCGAACCGGGAAGATGGGCTGATTTCATTGTGCTATCCGAAAATCCCGCCGAAGATATTGCGAACACAAAATTCATAGACGAAGTCTATATTGCTGGAAATCGCGTTCCTGATTCGGATTAACTCTCCTTATTAGAGTTGCCTGGGCCTATGAAAGCATCGACCAAACGCACGTTGCTTTCATTCTTTGTAGTGGTTATTGGAATGTATGCTTTGCTTGCAATTCAACTTGCGGGTGTGGGTGAGGGCACGCTGGACGAGAACCATACTGAAGTGCTGCAGGTACGGGATTTAATGTCTCCAGCTCAATTCACGCTACTGGATAGTTACGCGGTCACGGGTAACATGTCAGGCGATATTGAGCGAGGATTCAGAGCAAGCATCACTGGCATTACGAGTGCGGATCTGGATTCTAATGGCGCCTTCCAAAGAGGAGATTCTTTAGCTGCCAGCTTAGAAAGCGCGGTGGATTTTGTACTGGAGAATTTCGGCAACGAAGAATCCAACTGGGTACCTGGCCCGGAGTCGGTCAAGACCAGAGACTTTTACCTCTACCCAATGAGCATCGATGCTCAGGATCAATACGTCGATTCCGCCAGGCTCGTTATGGTGAGCCCGGCGAATCAGTCGCTCTATTATTTCTGGCTGAAATTTTAGGGTTACCCATTCAGGGGCAGGGATTTTCACCAGCAACCGGTGTTGCCCCAGAGGGTAAGAAGCGGCAAGGATCGGCTTGCTCCAGCGTGACACGCGCACCGATTCGAATCAGACTGCCAACGCTGGGCGCCTGAAAGAAATGATAACCTTCTCTGGAAGTCATCCAGGCCGATGGCCCGCCAACAAACTTATTTGCTGACTCCGTTTCGGTCTTTATGCGACTTACCAGGGCTTCGTATTCTGTATCTCCCTGCCTTTTGCCACTGAAGCTGCCGAGGTCACCACTGGCCACGAACACCACATCAACGCCCTCAACCCCGGCGATTTCATCTGCGGCAGCGGTGCCTTCCAAAGTCTCGATCATAGCGATAATCATCACGTTGTCATTCCAGGTCTGGCGATAATCGCTGCCCCAGAGACGTCCATATTGCCCGCCACCCTGACTGCGTCTGCCAATAGGTGGGTATTTGGCAAATTTAACCGCATCCTCCATTTTCTCCGCGGTATCTACCATGGGAACAATAATGCCCAGGGCGCCCATGTCTGTTGCTTTTTGGATATCGCCTTCGGTGGCGTTCGGAACCCGCACAAACGGTATGGCCGGGGCATCGCGGCAGGCCCAGATCATGCGGGCCACGTCGGTGTAATTGAGAGGGCTGTGCTGCATTTCGATCCAGATGAAATCGAATCCGGCGTTGGCCATAGCGCAATACACATCAGGGTCTGCCGTATCAACTGTGCCGCCTACCACCTGACGACCCTCCATCAATTTAGTCTTCACTGTGTTGTACATGCGGACATCCTGGCCGTGACTTGCCAAGGGTAGTAACAATGACATCGCCAGCAGTACGAAAGAGAGCTTTGTTTTCATTGGTTTTTCTCCCCAGAAGATTGGTTTGACCTGCTTTGGTTGGAGCATAGCGACTTACGTCAGGCAGTGAAAGACCTGCCGCAGACGATTGGTGCCAAGCCGTGTACGCCCAGTATCCCGGGGCTTCCCAACGCCTCTTAAAATTCGCCACATAATTTGGCAATCGACTGTTATTGAGACATTGAGGAACAAAGAATGAACGTTAGAGAAGTAGATGTGGCGATTATTGGCGCTGGTACATCAGGAATGACAGCTTACCGTGCAGTTCTCGAACACACCGATAACGTAGTGGTGATTGAGTCCGGAGTCTATGGCACAACCTGCGCCAGAGTTGGCTGCATGCCCAGCAAGCTGCTTATCGCGGCGGCCGAAGTGAGTCATCAGATCGATCTGGCGCCTGAGTTTGGTGTTGATGTGGCAGGTAAGCACATCGATGGCGGTCGTGTCATGCAACGGGTGAAATCTGAACGGGATCGCTTCGTGGGTTTCGTCGAAGAAGCTGTGGAGAATTGGCCCGCAGAACACAAGCTGAAAGGCAAAGCGGTATTTACCGGGCCTAATGAATTGCAGGTCGATGATCATACCCTAGTGCGAGCACAACGCATTGTGATTGCAGCAGGATCCCGTCCCGCTGTACCACCACCCTGGTATGAACTCGGCGATCGCCTGCTCATCAATGACGATGTATTTGAGTGGGATACTTTGCCTGCCAGGGTAGCTGTAATTGGTACCGGCGTAATTGGCATGGAGATATCCCAGGCCTTGTCGCGACTCGGAGTGAGTACGACATTGTTTGGTGTGGGCAATCAGTTTGGTCCTGTATCAGACCCAGCAATCAACGCTGAAGTTGGCGCGCTATTGGCCGCGGAAATGACTGTGGAACCTGATGCCTTTGTAGAAAAGGTTGAACGCACAGAGCAGGGTGTGTTGATTCACTACAAATCCAATGGCGAGCAGCAAAAGCTGGAGGTCGACTATCTTCTGGCTGCGACAGGAAGGCGATCTAACCTGGATCAACTAAATCTGGCGACAGCAGGAATTCAATTAGATGAATTCGGTGTGCCAGATTTCGATGATGCTACTGGTCAGGTTGAAGACTCCACTATTTTTATTGCAGGTGATGTCAGCAATGCACATCCGCTGCTGCATGAAGCTGCTGATGATGGTCGCATTGCCGGTGATAATGCTGGCCGCTATCCAGACGTTCGCGTGCGCCCCCGGCGGGCGGCACTATCGGTTGTCTTTACCGACCCGCAGATTGCATTAGTAGGAGCGAGCTTTAAGGAGCTTACGGAGTCTGAAACAGAGTTCGCGGTGGGTGAGATCAGTTTTGTTGATCAGGGCCGCAGCAGGGTCATGTTGCGCAATAAAGGTTTGTTGCGGGTCTATGGCGAGAAACGCACAGGTCGCTTTCTCGGAGCTGAAATGATTGGGCCAGCGGCGGAGCACATCGGTCACCTGTTGTCCTGGTCGGTGCAGCATGGACTCACGGTGCAACAGATGTTGGATAGCCCGTTTTACCATCCAGTGATAGAAGAAGGTTTGCGTACAGCATTACGCAAGCTCAATCGGGAACTGCACATGGGGCCGGTACCGGTGGAGCGTTGTCTCGATTGTGGACCAGGTGCATAAACCTTGTAAGGGAAGTCGATAAGGAAACGGAGGTGCAAAATGATAGAAGTCTATACAGCAAATACCCCGAATGGGATCAAGATACCCATCGTTCTGGAAGAATTGGGTGTGCCATATCGTGTTACTGGCATGAATCTTTCGAACAAAGATC
>JANQJM010000130.1 GCA_028281635.1 Pseudomonadales bacterium
GGTCCTGCCCGCCGTGGTAATTGCTACATTGTATTTGCAAAACCGTGGCAATGATGGCCCTTCTGTAATTTTTCCTGGCGGGGAGCTTGTCTCTGGTGAACTGTATACCGGGCCAGAGCCGGACTGGAGTTTTACTGACGAAGTGTCGACTGTACATCTTCAGTTAGATAAGCCTTTGAGTTCTCGGCTTACCTGGATCGAAGAGAGTGATGGCAAGATCTATATCACCTCCGACTACATGGGAACCTGGTTGGGTCGATTATGGAAACATTGGGCTGTGCAGGCTCACGAAGGAGACGGATTGGCGATGTTGCGCATTAATGGTGTGCGTTACGAACGAAAGCTGATTCGGGTGTTCTATAGCCCGGTGCTGGATGGTGTGATTGAAAAGAAAATAGCCAAGTACAATTCGCGAATCACACGGGAAGCAATTGAGTCTGGTGAGACCTGGGTGTTTGAGTTAGCCCCTAGAGACGAAGTGTAGCGTTATGAATTGGAAACTTTATTGGCTACTACTGTTATCAGCATCTTTACTTGTATCGCTATCGATACTGTTGGTGCCAGGGTTAGCGGAGTCTATTGAGAGTTGGATGCTGGGATTCTTAGCGAGGAACGCGGCGGTTTAATGTTATTCGTGTCAATTTGTATTCTATGGGAGGCCTTCTATACTGAGGTTACTATGCCCATGCATAAGGAAGTGAAATGGCAGTTACTACATTTGATACGCTAAAGTTTGTTCGTAGATTAGAGCAGGCTGGTGTTCCTAGTAAACAGGCAGAAGCGCAAGCTGAAGTATTAACAGAGGCTTTTAAAGTGAATTTGGAAGATATAGTCACTAAAGACTATTTGGTATCGAGATTAGACGCACGCTTCGCAGAGCAGAAGGCGTATGTCGACTCGCGCTTTGCAGAGTTTAAGGCAGATTTCGATAGCAAGTTTAAAGTTCACACTGTGATGTTAAGTATTGTAATGGCTGCTGTGGTGCTTCCGCTTCTTGAGCGTTTTATGACTTTATGACAGTACTCCACGACAGAGATTTATCACTCACCGTTTAACGAGTACACCAACAACACATTCCCCGGCGCCTCATTCCACTTATCATACCCGGACGTGACATAAACCTGTCCGTTTACCAGCACTGGCCCATCAGCTTCTATCGCACCACCTTGTGCCTCAACACCATTAGGCGTACCAAAATTTTGTAGCGTGCTGGTTTCCCAAAGTATGTCGCCAGTGTCTGCATCGAAGGCACGCAACAGTCCATCGAGACTGCCGGCGAAAACCAGATCATCGGTACTGGTCACTGCCGCAGAAATGCCATGCCAGCACAGGAAGCGGGATTCTTCACACTGGTTGTCCAGGTCTTTGCGCCACAGTACCTTCCCCGTACTGGGTTGCAGGGCATGTAAACCTGGATGCGCCGGGCCGACGTTATAAGGATTGTTCGTGGGTAGATCAGAGATACCTACGAACAGTTTCTCACCATTGTTGCTCATTCCATAATGAATGCCACCCATGGTGCCGCCACTGCCGGCACGTTGTTCCCACAACACTGCACCATTGTTAGCTGGGTCCAGCGCATACACCATGCCGGACTTCTGCCCGACTAGGACGATTTCTCTACCATTTTCATCGCGACTCAATATCGGTGATGCACCGATGTCGTAGTCCGGTCCATCTTCCTCCGGGCAGTTAGGTCCGCGTCTGGAACAGGCGCCATTCCAGGCATCATTGGCAGTGAGCTGAGCAGACCAGACGATTTCTCCGGTGTCCAGATCCACTGCCAATACCGCATCGCTGTACTCATTCGCAGGTGAAGAATAGTTTTCGCCGGTGCCCGCATAAACCAGATTACGTTCAGCATCGATGGTTGGGCTGGACCAGATGGGTGCACCGGAGGGCCCAAACTGTTGTGTGCCCGCTGTACTTAAAATTGTTGGGCGCGGTTCATCGGTGGTGTAAGTGCGCCACAATTCTTCGCCGGTGCTGATGCTCAGCGCCACTAACGCGCCACGAAAGGTACAACAGGAGTAATCTGTTCTCGAAGCCAGAATGACTTCCAATGAAGAAACCGGAACGATCAAAGTATCGTCATGGGCGACTACCGAACCGGTAACGATTGCGGCAGGATGATCATGCACCTGTTGTTTCCACAACAACTCTCCAGTCTGCGCATTCACCGCATAAGCCGTTGCAGTAAAGTCACCAAATAGCACAGTTTCCGGAATCCCCTGTGCATCGGTTGCCACATACAATGCACCACGCACCTCTGCGTCGGCACTGAAAGTCCACCAGGGGCAGCCGTTACTATTGTCCAATGCATAAATGGTTCCGTCCTGACTGCCAGTGAATACGACTTCCGGTGTCACTACTGGTTGTGCTCGGGAACGTGTTGCATTGGGGAAGGCGAAAGCCCATTTCAACTCGAGTTGGTCGACATTGTCTTTATTCAGAATCGTTTCACCTGCACCATATCGAGCATTACCTGACTCACCGCCCCAGCCGTTCCAGACAACCGCTTGCTGGAGAGAGCTCAGATTCGATTCACAACTAAAGCTTGCCGTATTAATTTGCGTTTCTTCGTAACGGCGACCGGTCAAGAAGAAAGCCACCTGTCGTTTCTCATCGCGAGTCAGAGCCATGCCTGCAGTAGCCATGATCCCGGATTCCAATGACTGCACGATACGCTCCGGTGGAAACAGCGCCAGGCCAGCACGTTGTGGTGCTTCCAATAGCGCGCCTTCATGACATTCCGCACAAGCCAACTGGTAGTGGGACTCCCCCTGCACGTAGTCGGGCTCGTTCTCGATATCTTGCGCTGTAGCCCCTATAGATAGAAGCAAGAGCAGCGTGGACAGCATAGGGGATAAAATGACGAAGCTTCTTTGTCTAAATTGCATGAGCTTTTCCTAGTGTACGTCTGGGTGAGCAGGTCTAGTGCTAATAATAAAGGGGTGAGCGAAAGAATTCAGCACTGAATGATACCTGTGGGCAGAGTCTCTAGTGTCGATATGTCAGCGCGAAAAGCGGAAGACTTTTCCCTGAAACTCAGCCCCCAACTCCAGAGAGGAAATAGCTTCCAGTTCGGTAAACGAATATCCCAGTGCTTCCATTCGGAAGCGGAAGTTGCGGCTAAAACCTCGACCAGCTTCCACGATAATGACTTCGCTCTTTGGCTTGGCATACATCTTTATGAACATGGACAGTGCCTTTGGATGGCACCTTTCATAAAGCAAGTCGCTTCCGATCAAGAGGTCAAAAATGCCATGACTCTCAATCTGATCATCTTGCCACCCAGTTCGAAAAAACGGGATATGTCTGCCATTATTGAGCTGCGTATTGTGTTGCAAAAAATCTCCGGCACAAGGATGTATGTCTGTCGCAGAGATGTTTGCATACCGTTCATTCAAAACCAGGCTGGCCAGCCCAATACCGCAACCCATTTCGAGAATGCGTCGGCTGTAAATGTCATAGGTTGCCATTATCCTGGCTAACACTTCACCTGAAGGCCATACTACTCCGAATATTGGCCAGGAGGCCGAAGAAATGCCCAACGCACTGGCCTCTCCATGTTCATCTGCGAATTGTTGGCGATCTCGCAAAGTGCGATAGTGGATGTCGAACGTCCCAAACTCCGCTGTCTGATAGCGGTAGCGGATGGAAGACATAGGTATCTCAGGGAGGAAACGGTCAGACTACAGCAACAGACACCCGATTGCACCTTGAAGTTGTAGTCGTTGATAGAAAGGGAGTTTCGTTAGCCGATTCGGCTTGCCGCATCTCTGAAAAAGAGATGCGGCAACACTTAAAGCTGTGGCAGGAGGACTGCTAGACTACAGAGATGTTTTCTGCCTGCGGTCCTTTCTGACCTTGTGTGACAGTAAATTCGACCCGCTGGCCATCGGTTAAAGATTTGTATCCGTCGCCTACGATGGCACTGAAGTGTGCAAAAACGTCGGGCCCACCTTCGCGTTCGATAAATCCGAATCCTTTGTTTTCGTTAAACCATTTAACGGTTCCAGTAATTCTTTCTGACATAGTAATTTCCAAGAATGGTAGTAAGTAAATAAAAAATAACTCGCCATCTGAATGATTATTCAAATGTTGCGGTTGCATGAAATTGAGCGTTACTTAAAGAAAACAGAGCGAGGAATTACAAGGAAAACGTCGAAATATGAACAATAAATAGAGTGCTAATAACAGGCAGCGACACGGTATAGCCAACTAATGGCCAGGTCAAGCTAAATGCAGAAATAGTTCCGGTTATTGGGCGAATTAAATCAACTCCGCACAGAGCGATCATCGGTGAAATTCGCCTATAATTGGCCATAACCGGAGATATCCATACTCTGACAGCATGTTTACTCGCGTCGCACTATTCCTATTGCTACTTGGCTCTACCCCGCTGGATTCCGTATCAGCACAGGGCCTATTGGACCGGCTGGTTGGTGACGGCAGCTTGTTGCTGCACTCACCAGATGGCGAGACCCTGCTAAGTATCAACCCAGATCGTTCGCTGATCCCGGCCTCGGTTGTGAAGATTCCGCTGGCACAGGTAGCGCTCACTGCATTGGGTGAAGATTATCGGTTTGAAACCCGATTCTACCGAAACCAGGAGGGCGATCTTTTGGTTCGGGGCATGGGTGACCCGTTTCTGATTTCTGAAGAGCTGGCCATTGTTGCCGGGAATCTGGCAGGGCTCGGGCTCGATAATGTGGGGCGTCTGGTGGTAGATGATTCTGCCTTCGAGCCCAATCCCGACCTGCCTTTGGAGCGGGGTGCCGATGATCCTTATGCGGCCCGCAACAGTGCCTTGGCAGTGAACTTTAATACCGTCAACCTGGCCTGGGATGACAACGGACAATTGATATCGGCTGAGTCACAAACTCCCTTAACGCCACTGGCAAGAGAGTTGGGCGCGCGACTCAGACCAGGGGCTGAGCAACGAATTAACCTCGGCGATGATCCGCGAGCAGGTTTGCAACAAGTGCAACAGCTATTGATCCATTTTTTGCAAGAGTCAGGTGTCACTATTAACGATAACACTTTTTATCTGGAGCCCATAGCAAGTGAGTGGTCATTGTTTTATACACATCGCAGTTCACGATCCCTGCGTGAAAACCTGGAAGGTATGTTGCGCTATTCCAATAACTTTATCGCCAATCAACTTTTTCTCACCCTGGGCGCGCAACAGAACGGCTACCCAGCGATTGCTGAATCCGCTCGCGCGGTCTTGCGAGAAAAACTCTCTGAGTTGTACGGTGAGGGATTCGGTGATAATCCAAATCTGCTAACGATGATCGAAGGTTCAGGGCTGGCCCGTGAACAGCGCAGCAGCGCTACTGGCATGATGCGCATTCTGGAGATATTTATTCCTTTCGCTGACTTATTACCAGATAGGAATGGTGTACTGAGAAAGAGCGGTACCCTCACTGGCGTCTATAATTATGCGGGATACATACCGGGCTCTGGCGGTTTGTATCCCTATGTGATACTGACTAATCAGGGCGCCAACAACAGGGATGAGATACTGAGTCTATTGCGAGAGAGGGTTTCCCAAACTCGACCCCAGTAAGGGGAATTGAGAAACCCTTCGCAGCTCAGTTAAAGTGCTAGAACTGGTATTGAACGCTCAGTCGAACAGACTGTGGTTCCAAAGGATGGAAGTGTATGTCTTCAACACCTCCCTGTGGTTCGCCATCGAGTCTGGATTCATAAAAGTAGGCGATATCGTAATCGTCTGAATCCAAAGCGTTGAACATCTCCAACCGCCACTCCCAGTTGTCCCGCGCATAACCGAGACCAGCGTTGACCAGAGTTGAAGATGGCGCTCTCACAGAATTGTCTTCGATCAGCGGCGCTTGCCCTAAATACCTGAGCTGCACACTACCACTGAATCCGGAGTCCCATAAGGCATTCAAACCGAGGGAAAAACTGGACTCGATGGCATTGGGGATAAAGCGTTCGTTGACCGGGACCCGCTCGAACTCGGCATCAGTTTCAGAATAGTCAGCATTTAATGATAACCAGTCGTTAACTTGCCAGAAGCCAGCGACTTCAAACCCATGACGATCACTACCGGCATTGGGTTCTGTGCCCCCGGCATCGCCGACGAAGACCAACTCAGAATCGATCTGTAGCTGATAGGCAACCAGGGTTAGATTGAAATTGTCACGCTCAAATCGAAGACCGATCTCCGAACCTATCGAAGGTACCAGAGCCTCTACTGGGTCGACTGCTTCTCCCGACGCGGGGTCAACTGCGATGGTGGTTCCCCGCACGTCGTTCGAGTGAAAACCTCGCCCATAGTTTCCATAGAGTTCCAATCCTTCAGCCAGTTGGTAAGCCAGGCGCAACTTGGGGCTAACTTGTTGATCTGTACCGCTTCCGCTATTTACTTCCTGCCGCGCATTAACGTCCCAATCGAAGTAATCGACACGGGCTCCGAGACCGAGACGTAATCTTTCCGATAACTGAAATTCGATATCTGCAAACAGACCAGCCGATGCTTCACGTACATCGTCCAATCGTACTGTGCTGAGCCGCTGTCTTTGCATGGTATTGAACAGTCCAACTTCATCTATGTCATCAATACGAACTTCCCCGCCCCATGAGAATCGAAAGGGTGTCTCATTGAAAGCTCCCGCCAGTTGATCGCCGATGCTTAGACCATAGATACGCCTGGAGTCCCTTTGCTCAAATTCATCGCCTGCAGTGGGTTCATTTAGCAGATAGGTGAAATTGCTATAAAGAGTAAAATCATAGTCAATGACGTAAGCGCTGGCCTCGAAAATTCCCAGGTCAGATGTAACGTCAAACGATAGGCGTCGGGTATCTCCACCCAGATCAGGATCGATAAAGCCAAGGCGGTCGACCAAGTTGTTTGCAACGGCGCGAGCTGGAATCTGATCAGTTGCATTCCAGTCACTGAAGTAGCCGTGCACGCTGAACTGGGTTTCTCGGCCAGCTATATCCGTGCCATAACTTAAATAGAATTTTTCCTGCTGCAGGTCTTCGTCCAGTACCCAGGGCCCCTCGTATCGGGTGACGTCCAGGGCGCCGATTAAACTGCCGTTTGTAAGCTCGCGGCTACCGGCAACCAAACCGCGCTGAAAACCAAATTCACCAACAGTCAATTCCAGAAAGGACTGGGGGAGTGTTTCGTAGTAATCGAAATTAACACTGCCGGCAGAAGAGAAATCACCATCTTGTGTCGCATAGGTGCCCTTACGGTAGCGGGTGGTCGCAACAAGTTCTGGAATCATGAAATTGAGATCCAGATAGCCCTGCCCGTGACCATGAGTTCGCATGTTGAGCGGCACACCGTTGAGCTTGGCCGAGAAGTCCGTGCCATGATCCAGATTAAATCCCCGCAGGTAATACTGGTTGGCTTTTCCTGTTCCTGAATGCTGTGTGGCTACCATGCCGGGCACCGCCTCCGCGAGTTCACCAACCCGTAGCAGAGGAGGCAATTGAATATCAGAATAACCAACAATGCCTTCCGACGCAGAACCCGCAGTACCAACCAATTGCAACGAACGACCAAACACGATGACTTCCTGCAGCACAGGTGCGTGATCGTCATGAGCAAAACCGGTTTGCCAGGGGACCATCAGGCAGACACCGGCAGTGATTGCTATCTTGCGCGTTATCGTCCTCGAAGATGTTTGAGTATGGATCCTGGGCTCAGTCATTCTGCAGTACTCCACGACATGGGGCGCATAGAGTAATAGGGGTCAGAATGGAATTGCAATACTATATAATCCAGTCGTCTGCCCGTAATTTCGAACTGCCGCAATGAAAACAATAATTACTCTAGTGCTCTGTTCCTTCTCTACACTGGTTCTCGCGCAAAACGATTTGCCTCCGGCCTATCCTCGGGAAGGCGCCGTGAGAATGTTTGAGAATGACCATGTCATTGTCTGGAACATCAGTTGGTTAAAAGGCGAGTATCCGGTTCATAGGCATCGCTATGACCATACCGGTGTCTACTACAGTCCAGGCGACAGGGCCATTACGTCACAAGAGGGCGAGGCGCGGGAAATTCACACGCCAGCCTGGAATATTTCCTTTCAGCTTGCAGGAGTCACACACACCGAAGCAGGCATCAGTGATGAACCATTGCGCGCTGTGTTTATTCAGATCAAGCGCCCAGTTACCGGTCCAACTCGGTCCCGGCCGTCGGTAACAGAATTTCCAACCGGTGAACCTCTGGAAAGACTCATCAATACCAGGGTTCGGGTCTGGGAGTACAATCAAACCACTACTGGCCCAGAAGAATCGCTGCACTTTTTCAATAGTGATACGGTTGTGGTCTGGTTTGACGCTGAGAATCAGCCCAGTGCGGAGTTCATTGCAGGTGGAATGATTCAGGAAAGAGTCATGCCTTCAGCAGCAGTCAGGACCTTTGTGTTCGAAATTTTATAGATAGTTGTATCTTGATTTGATTGCCCTGATGCGGACGTAGAGTCAAACGCAAGCTGTGCGGACTGCCGCCGCTTCTTTTTTATACTTTTTCTGACTCCATTTCTGATAAGCTGCCAGTCATCAACACTCAGGCTGATGGCAATGACAAACTCTAATAACAAGCCTCAGATCACTCGGCGTGACTTTCTCAACGGTTGCGCCCTCAGCCTGGCTGCAGGTACTGGCCTGTCCCCGCTGGAGGCGGCGGCGCAGGGTGCCTTGGATGCCTCAGCATTGCCACCCGACTACTATCCTCCCACCATGCAGGGTCTTCGCGGAAGTCACGAAGGATCTTTCGAAATCGCTCACGCCATGCGCGATGGCCAGACCTGGCAGAGCGTGGATGCTGGCGATGGTCACTACGACCTGATCGTGGTCGGTGGTGGCATTAGCGGTCTCGCCGCTGCTTATTTTTTCCGTAAACAACATGGCCCGCAGTCCCGCATTCTGATTCTGGACAACCATGATGACTTTGGGGGATATGCCAAGCGTAATGAGTTCTGGCAT
>JANQJM010000132.1 GCA_028281635.1 Pseudomonadales bacterium
GAAAGTGCAATGGAGTATGTGCAGCATAAATTGAAAGACGCTGGTTATGTGGGACCAATCCCATTGGACCCAGCCCAGATAGGGGCCATAGTCAATGAAACCTCTGGAATTCCAGGCGCGATGAATGCGCTGATTGCTACCAGCCTTAATGATTTGAGCATGCGGCCAGAAGAGGTACGAACCGGTGCTGTGCCAGCAGGTTCTTCCCGGTTTCTCTCATCCAGACTGCTCACCGACCTGACACCAGGGGCGCCGTATTGGATTACTGCACTGGTTTTATTCGCTCTGTTCCTGGGAGCCTTGCTGTTGCCAGAAGGCACTTCGGAAAACCTGGATGGAGCTATAGCGACAAGCCAGTCTGCAGCTACCCAGTCAACGACGACAACAACCCAGCGCATTGAATTGAGCATACCGGTGCAAACAAATACCGCTGTTAACGAGTTACCGTCGCGGTCGTCTTCTGCCAGTGTATCTCCAGAATCGGTAGACAGAACTACTGTCGTTCGATCTGCGGAGATTGCTGACATCGAAAGTGATCCAGAGGAATCAACACAAATTAGCTTGGGGCAAACTGAGGAGTCTCCCGCATCTGAACCCTCTGAAGCAGCAGTAGTTGCAGAGCGGGCTCAGGTCAGTGAGTTTGAGCAACAGTTGTTGGCTTATCCTGGTGAACATTACACAGTACAGATAATGGGCTCTCGCTCCGAAGATAGTGTGAGACGCTTTGTTGCGCGTGAACTGGGTGCCCTGAGCCATGGTTATTTTGAAACCCGCCATCAGGATCAGCCCTGGTTCGTGGTGGTGATGGGAAACTTTGTGAGTAAAGAAGCAGCCGACAGAGCCGTGTCTGATCTTCCCACTTCTATTCGCGAATTGGATCCCTGGGTCCGTAATCTTACTGATATCCAATCAGACATCCGCGCTGTCCGCGGACTCAACTAAAAAAACAAGTATCCGAATCAGCTCAGTCGTTGGTGTCTGCCAGGGGCTTGTGTAAAATTGCGCTCTTTTTCAGCAACGTGGCTCGCGCCTGATACCGATCCAGACAGTGAGATTCTTTCGCAAAAGAAGCTCGCCAACGCAACCAAGGGAAACAAGATTGTGACTCTACAAAATGACCGTTTTCTGCGTGCTCTTCTACGAGAGCCAGTAGACGTGACACCAATTTGGATGATGCGTCAGGCCGGTCGTTATCTGCCAGAATATAGAGAAACGCGAAAACAGGCGGGAGACTTCATGACGCTGTGCCAGACGCCAGAATTGGCCTGCGAAGTGACCTTACAGCCATTGCGCCGTTATGCGTTCGATGCCGCTATTTTGTTTTCGGATATCCTGACTATTCCCGATGCGCTGGGGCTGGGATTGTATTTTGAAGAAGGTGAGGGACCGCGCTTTCGAAAAACTATTCGTAAAGCAGCAGACGTTTCGAATCTGCCCAAACTCAATACTAATCAGGATTTGTCCTATGTTACCGATGCGGTGCGCCTGATTCGCCAGGAACTCAATGGCAGCGTGCCACTCATTGGATTCTCCGGGAGCCCCTGGACTCTGGCAACCTACATGATTGAAGGCGGTGGCAGTAAAGATTTTCGCCACGCTAAACAGTTTATGTACAACGAACCGGATGCTATGCACGCGCTGTTGTCCATACTGGCAGAAGCTGTGACAGATTACTTAAATGCGCAAATAGAAGCCGGTGCGCAAGCAGTACAGATCTTTGATACTTGGGGCGGAATTCTGACGCCCACTGCTTACCAGCAGTTTTCCCTGAACTACATGCAGAAGATCGTGAGTGGTTTGCACAATGAGCACGAGGATCGCCAGGTGCCGGTGATTCTCTTTACTAAAAATGGCGGACAATGGCTGGAATCGATCGCCGCCAGTGGTTGTCACTGCGTCGGCCTGGATTGGACTGTTGATATAGGGGATGCTCGACGTCGGATCGGTTCTTCCGTGGCTTTGCAGGGCAATATGGACCCCTCGATTCTCTATGCAAATCCAGAAGCAATCCGAGCCGAAGTTGCTCGTATCCTGGAGCAGTTTGGAGAAGCTGAGGGTCATGTGTTCAATCTTGGGCATGGCATCACACCGCAAGTTGATCCTGCCAATGTGGCAGTTTTTGTTGATGCCGTTCATGAATACTCAGAGAAATACCACCGCAACCAGGACTGACGCCTCACCAGTAGTCATCAGTCTGGGTGCGAATCTGCAGTCGAAGCTGGGAACGCCGGCGCGATGTTTGCTGCAGGTAATTGAAAGGCTGCGCGAACTCAGCTGCAGTCACTTTCAGGCTTCTTCCTTGTATCAAACATCAGCCGTGGATTGTCCGCCAGGGACCCCCGATTTCCTGAATGCTGCGGTGGTGTTCAATGCTGATCCTGCCTTGGACGCGGCAGATTTGCTGCAGCAATTGCACACTATGGAATCCGAGTTTGGGCGTGTTCGCACTGATACCCGGAATCAATCCCGGACTATGGATCTGGACTTGATCGCTTTCGGAGCAATGCTCAGCGACCAGCCCGGGCTCTTGCTACCGCACCCCCGCGCCCATTTGCGCCGCTTTGTGCTGGAGCCCTTAGCCGAGCTAAGACCGGATTTGGTCCTGCCGGGCCAGACTGAAACTGTGGCCGATCTGCTGGAAGGGCTTGAGGATGATGAGACCTGTCAGCTAGTCCAGGCAACAAGCCCTAGCAACCAATTGATATAAAAGGGAAAGTTTTCTACTTTCCAGTCATGACCAGCAACTCAAAGGCTGGCAAAACCCACACACAAAGCGGTGTCTTTCGCACTGGGCTCATGCTAAGCTTGGAGAGTCTTGTGGTGTAGGAAAATAGCGGCATAGCGCCCGCTTGCCATGACCGAAAAACGGGTAAAATTCGATAGAATCGTTATAAGCGATAGAAACGGAAAAACAATCACCGTACGTAATAACAAACAACATGAAGCGCAATAGAAATACCACCAATCTTGTTCATACTTCGCTCGCAGTCAGCGTGCTTAGTGGTGTTCTATTGTTTTCTGGCACGGCGCTGGCGCAAGAGGCCGAGGAGCAACTGGACAGCTTCCAGGTGGCCCCAACTTCGATATTGAATATGGCGACTCCCATTATCGATGTGGCGCGCAATATTGAAGCGCAGGACTTTCAAGGCAATCTCGTTTCGGACGCGCTGAATTTTAATCTTGGCGTCAAAATCACTCCCATTGAGGGGCTCAATTTACAAGCAGATGCCTGGCGTCAGGAAATCGCCGATGCGCCGGCGGTGACGGTAAATACGGGATTCCAACCTAGCTTGCCGCAACTGTATCTGGAAGACTCCGCCATCAATGAGTTCAACATGGTTAATCCATTCATTGGAAATGAACTCAGCTCCAATGGTTTTGACCTCGGAGCTTCCTACGTATGGGATACCAATCGCTTTGGCCAGTTCACTCTCAGCACCAAGACCACCTACGTGGAGAACTTCGAGAACAAGGGTTCCCTGCTGGAGCTGGTGGAAGGCAATCTGGGTTCCATGGAAGACCGGGTCATCAGCCCCGAGTTGCAAAGTAGCCTGATGCTGACATGGCAATTGGGCAACCACACCGCGAGTGCGATCACCAATTACTTCGATTCTTTCAAAGACATTAGCGAATTGGATATCGAAGAGATCAATGATCTGGTGGACAATATTACGACTATCGATTTGCAATACGGTTATAGTGTCGAAACCGGCTCTAACAATCGCGCTATTATCTCATTCGGTATTCGCAACATTTTTGATGAGAAGACGGCACAGATTCTTAACTCGTCAACACGAATTCTCGATCAGAACGGTCGCGTGGCTTACGGCTCCATCAAGTATCAGTTCTGATCATTCATCTAACTAGGGTACAAAGTTAAGATAAAAAGGGCGCCTTAGGCGCCCTTTTTTGTTTGCCAGTTTGTAGTGACTATTTTGCGAGCAAAAAAAGTTGCGAGCAAAAAAAACCCCGAAAGAATCGGGGTCAAGGTCTGCTCTATGAAAACCGCTGGATATCCCTTTCCATAACTAACGCAAAACTAGGAAATCATGTACGGCTTAAGTATAGGCTTGCCCGACTTCCAGGCTGTGTCTCCGATCACAATTTCCGGAAATCTTTAATCAGGGCGTAAAAATACGGCTGGCCCTTGCCACACACCACACGTCAACCCTAGGAATACCGTGGCTTTGCAATAGTTTGGCAATCACGGTCACCGTGCTCATGGTTGTCACGACATCGTCAATAATTGTGACGTGTGTCACATCTTTAAGCGGGAATCGAGGGTTAATTGCGAAGGCGTCACGCAAATTGTGTTTACGCTCAGTCGCTGATGCCAATTTCGATTGAGCTTCCGTGTGCCGCGTTTTCATTACTAATCTATTGCTGATTCCAATTCCGTTAAGTCTTCCTGCATGCTTGGTTAGTTCCCAGGCCTGGTTAAAACCTCGTTGTAAGTAGCGACGGGTATGAATAGGTACCGGGATCAAAAGATCTGGTTTAGTGTTCGTTTCATAGTATTCACCCATCGCCCGAGCGAGTAGCCTTGACAGGCTGAAACCAATATCCAGGCGATCACCAAATTTAAAATTACTTAACAAGGCATCGACAGGACTGCGATAGTGGTAGAGGCCGTGGCAACTTTCCACGGGAAACTGCAGGCCAACGCAGGCACCACAGCGTCGTTGATTTCCCGTAGGGACAAGGGTTGGTGAAAATGGCAATCCGCAACGGTCACAAGTGTTTTCTAATTTCGGTAGTTGGTCCGCGCAGGCTGTGCACAGATTGAAATCTGAGTCACATTGTCGAAGGCAAACCACACACACTGTGGGGAGTAACTGAAAAGGGTTTGCGCGCAGTTTTTCGAAGGGTATTCGCCATCTCATAGAAATCTGTAACTAACTTTAAATGACTTTAGTATAGGAAGGTGGGCAGGAACTGCTAAAAAACCAGAGATTGAATCGCATCGTAGTTTCAACTGGAGTACCTGAGCGGAGACTCTTAACTTATAATTGCGCCTCGCTTTAGAAAGACACATTGGGGAAAGAAGTAATGGCAAACTATCGAGCACCGTTAGCGGATATGCAATTTCTGCTTGATAAAGTTTTCAAGGCTGATGAGATTTTTGCGGCAATGGCTGAGACCGAAGAGGTCACAGCAGATCTGGTGTCCGCGATTTTGGAGGAAGCTGGCAAGATATCGGAGAGCTTGTTGGCGCCTATAAATCTATCCGGCGATCAAACGGGTTGTGTGTGGAATGACGGTGTTGTCACTACTCCCGAAGGTTTCAGAGAGGCTTACCAGGCCTATGCCGAAGGTGGATGGGCAGGTTTGACCGGCAGCATCGACTTTGGCGGGCAGGGCATGCCCAAATTACTATCTGCCCAGATCGAAGAGATGTTCTTTAGCGCCAACTCTTCATTTGCCTTGTATGCCATTCTGAATACTGGCGCCACACTAACCATCAGCGAGCATGCGAGCGAAGAGCTTAAATCTCGCTATTTACCAAAAATGTATGAAGGTGGCTGGTCGGGCACTATGTGCCTTACCGAACCTCACGCGGGTACGGATCTTGGCATGATCCGCACTAAAGCCGTGCCCCGTGATGATGGCAGTTATAGTTTGACCGGCACCAAGATATTTATCACCGCAGGTGAACACGACCTGACAGAAAACATAATCCATCTCGTATTGGCTAAGCTGCCCGATGCACCTCCGGGGCCGAAAGGTATTTCTTTGTTTCTCGTGCCCAAATTTTTGGTTGACGCCGATTCCAGTCTCACAGGCGAGAGAAATAATGTGATATGTGGCTCTATTGAGCACAAGATGGGAATTAAAGCATCAGCAACCTGTGTGATGAACTTCGAAGAAGCTCAAGGCTGGTTGGTAGGTGAATTGAATAACGGCCTGTCAAACATGTTCACCATGATGAACTATGAGCGGCTCTCCATGGGATTGCAGGCTAACGGCCTTGCGGAAAGCAGTTACCAAACAGCATCGGAGTATGCACGTGAGCGGATTCAGGGGCGAGCGCCTGGCGGTGCGACCAATCCCGACAAAGCGGCCGATCCCATTCTGGTGCATCCAGATGTGCGGCGTATGCTGCTGACTATGCGGGCCAACATCATGGCGGGCAGGGCGCTTTCTATGTATGCGGCCTTGCAGCTGGACACAGCAAGAT
The DNA here is from genome assembly GCA_028281635.1 of Pseudomonadales bacterium. Lineage (GTDB taxonomy): Bacteria > Pseudomonadota > Gammaproteobacteria > Pseudomonadales > Pseudohongiellaceae > UBA9145. Next base: position 6,179 of record JANQJM010000132.1, read on the forward strand.
TTCACGCCGACGATGCTGCACGCAAGAAAGCGGAACAGCTGGTTGCCTTGTTGATTCCTGTGCAGAAAGCATATTGCAGCGATCGAGGCTTTGAGGCCTGTGTGTTGGGGCAGCAAGTACTTGGGGGCCACGGCTACGTAGCGGAGTGGGGACTGGAGCAGAATGTGCGTGATGCGCGCATCGCCCAGATTTATGAAGGCGCCAATGGTATCCAGGCCCTGGATCTGATGGGACGCAAGACTGTTCGCTGTAATGGCGAGTTGCTGGCCGTGTTGGTGCAGGAAATCGAAGAGTTTCAAGCTCAACAAAAGGACGTCGCCGCCATGGCGCCGATCCTGCCCTATCTCGAGCAGAGCAAGCAACGCATCATCGAAACAACCGAACAAGTTATCCAACAGGCTGAAGACAATGCTGACGAAGTTGGAGCGGCCTCCTACCCTTATATGGAGTTGCTCGGCCTTACCCTGTACTGCTTTATGTGGCAGCGAATAGTGGCGGCAGCGTTTGAGCAACAGACTGCCGGTGCTGGCAATGCGGACCAGTTGGCCGGGCTCATCAAGACCGGGAATTATTTCTTTTCGCGAATGTTGCCTAAAGGAGAGGCGCTGGCGGCGGAGATCGCAGCAGGTGCTGGACCGCTAATGGCAGTAGCGGAAGCTGAATTCTAAGTGCGAATAGAACTGCTGTAGTGGGTGATCAGATCACCCATTCCATGTTGTCTGAAATCAGGTCCTTGAACCGATCAAGGTTTTCGCCGTCCTCACCAAGCAGGATGAGGTTGCCTTTTTCTATCGGCACGACCGTGCCATCAAATCTCTCGTCATTGATCTGAAATTCTGATCGGACGGGAGTGTTCTGAATGACGAATACATTCACCGCACCCTGGCTGCCCTCCAACATGAGATGGGCACTGGAGTACTCCGGAAAGATGATGCAGGGATTGGCATAGAATACAGCGCTCCGTTGCCCAACTGAGTTGGCTAATTGAAGGCCAACACCTGTCAGGGCGGTGTCCACATCCTCCCAGTTTACGGCGGTTGGAATGGCCTGAATTCGCGCAGCGTTAACCATTGCCATTTCCGGCGCTTCGCTATAAAGGTGACGCACTACTCCATCACCCATAGCGATTTCGTTTGCGTTAGGCCCTGAACTGAAGGACAGCGTGAAAGTGACGCCGATAACCAAAAGTAGACTTGCGGCAATCGCGTAATAGTGAAAAAAGCTGGAATTGGCCGCTGGCATATCGACCAGATTAGGCACTGCCTCTGATTCAAAGGCTTCGGCGTCAGGTATCCCCAGCAGTTTTTCCTTAAGACCCTCTGGCACTACAATACTGGATACCAGGCCCTGGATACGAGCATCTAAATGTCGGGTCTCATCAAGAATTTTCTGCAGCGTGGAATTTTCTGCGGCAGCATCCAGCACTTCCTGGCCTGGATCTTCAGGGTTGGCATAGACCCTCTGTCGAAATTCTAGTATATCCATCATTGATCTCTTACTTCTCTATGGTTTCGCAGTATGTGCCAGTTCCCCCTGCTGGCTTGAATCAAGCTTGTCGTTTACTCGGCAAGATCATCTGCATCGAGACCGAATTCTTGCTTGAGTTTACTCCTGGCTCTGAACAGACGTGTCATTACGGTGTTATTGTTCAACTCCAGGATGTCTGCGATTTCTTTGCCACTAAAACCGCCGACCACCTGCAACAGCAGGGGGTCCCGGTAATCAGCTTCAAGTCGATTGATCGCATTGTGCAGCAACTCGCGATCCATCTGGGCGTCAGGCTCCTGATCACCTTTCTCAGCGATCGCCTGATCTTCGATATCCACCAAATCAGGTCGATAGCGTTCATACAGGCGAGCATTTTCCCGGCGCAGAATGGTAAACAGCCAGGCTTTTGCTGCCTTGTCATTCTGCAGACTTTCCAGAGAACGCCAAGCACGCAAAAATGTTTCCTGCACCAAATCTTCCGCCAGCGCCTGATTCTTGCAGAGCCAGAATGCGTAGCGATAGACATCCTGGTATAGCGCAGCCACCAGGGATTCGTACCGCTGCTGCTTGGTATTACCGTGTAAGACCGGCTCTTCGCTCATTAGTTTTCAGAAATTCTAGTAGATTTGTGGGCTTCGATCAGTTTTCGTTTTAGATGCCAGACCAGGGAATGGGTAAATCGACCCCATTTATGGCGGCCCCGAGTGTGCCTAAATCGGTAGTGCGCATCAAGTTTTTGCGCATTCCGGCTCTTTGCGCCGGTTCAGCTTCGGCAGCCTCACCTGTATACTTGCCCACCACCAAATTCTGCGGAAACTACTATGAATAGGGTTGCCATCGCCGGCGCTGCTGGCCGCATGGGCAGGACACTTATCGAAGCGGTATTGCAACAGGCTGACGACTTGCAGCTTGCGGCGGCATCGGTGCTGAGCGACGATCCTGTCCTGGGATCAGATATTGGTCTGGCCTCCGTGGGACGAGAGCTAGGCGTTATCGCCGGTGATGATCTGAGTGCGATGACTGAAGATTTTGATGTGCTGATTGATTTCACTGAACCGGAAGCCAGTCTTGCCAATCTTGCGATCTGCGAAGCGGCAAACAAGGCGATGGTACTCGGCACAACTGGTTTTGCAACTGAGCAGCTACAAAGAATAAATGAGGTGACCGCTATTCCGCTGGTGTTTGCCCCCAATATGAGCGTTGGCGTAAATCTGTGTTTCAGTCTCTTGCAACGCGCCGCGGCAGTACTGGGGGATGAGGTGGATATCGAAATCACCGAAGCGCACCATCGCTATAAAAAAGACGCACCATCTGGCACCGCCTTGAAGATGGGCGAAATCATCGCGGAAGAGTTAGGCAGGGATCTTGATGAAGTCGCTGTGTATGGTCGCGAGGGAATAGGCGAAGAGCGTGACAGGAAAACTATCGGATTCTCTACCATGCGCGCCGGGGACATCGTCGGTGAACATACCGTGACCTTTGCCGCATTGGGAGAGCGTGTCGAGATTAGCCATAAAGCAAGCAGCCGCATGACATTCGCCAGTGGTGCAGTGCGTGCAGCTGCCTGGTTGATCAAACAACAACCAGGTGTGTATTCAATGTTGGATGTATTGGGTCTGGCAGAGACATAGCAATATAAAGTGTGTGGTTAAGTTGCTACAAATCGAAATTTTTAGCTCCCAGTTCCTGTAACTCATGGACAAGTGACAGCGCGTTTTAATAGAATATCCGCTCAGTATGTTGAATGCTGAAAACCGGAAAAAGACACGAATTTTTTAAAGAAGCGGAGCGAAGATTTCTTCCCTCCGCTTTTTTTCGCCCTCAAAAAATTAAAGGGAAAATTCTGTAGAAGATTTCTGGATTGCCAGCGAGTCGAAAACCCAAGCAGGACCAGAGACAGGAGCAGAAGTGTCCAACGCAGCAATATTGGCCTTAGAAGATGGCAGTGTTTTTAAAGGCATTGCCATTGGCGCGGAAGGCAGCGCAAGTGGTGAAGTTGTTTTTAATACTTCAATGACTGGTTATCAGGAGATCCTCACCGACCCCTCCTATGCCAGGCAGATCGTCACTCTCACATATCCCCATATCGGTAATACCGGGACTAACGAAGAAGATAACGAATCCAACCAGGTCTGGGCCTCAGGTCTGGTGATTAGAGATCTTCCACTGTTAGCCAGTAATTGGCGCAACGAACAGTCCTTGAATGATTTTCTGCAAAGCAGAAATGTCATTGCTATCGCCGATATTGATACTCGAAGACTAACCCGACTCCTGCGCGACAAGGGGCCGCTTAATGGCGCCATTGTAACTGCAGCCGAACTGGATGCCGCCGTGGAAGACAAAGCCATAGCACTGGCTAAAGAGTTTCCTGGACTAAAAGGCATGGATTTGGCGAAAGAAGTGACCGCAGCTGAATCCTATTCCTGGCAAGAAGGTGTGTGGAGACTGGGGTCGGGACATCAAACCCGCAACGAATTCAAATACAAGGTAGTTGCTTACGACTTTGGTGTGAAGCGCAATATCTTGCGCATGTTAGTGGACAGGGATTGCGAAGTTACCGTAGTACCAGCCCAAACTCCGGCATCTGAGGTGTTGGCGATGCAAGCAGATGGCATCTTTCTCTCCAATGGTCCGGGTGACCCCGAACCCTGCGACTATGCTATCGCCGCCATCAAAGAGTTTTTAGATCAGAACATACCTTTGTTCGGCATTTGTCTGGGTTGTCAGTTACTGGCTCTGGCCTGCGGTGCTCAAACAATCAAAATGCAGCTTGGCCATCATGGCGCTAACCATCCGGTGCAGGACTTGAAAGATGGGACTGTGATGATCACCAGTCAAAACCATGGCTTTGCCGTTGATGCAGAGACTCTGCCCGATAATCTTGAAGCTACTCACAAGTCGCTGTTCGATGGATCGTTGCAAGGCATCGAACGCACGGACAAACCGGCGTTCGCCTTTCAGGGGCATCCGGAAGCCAGCCCTGGGCCACACGATGTGGCGCCCTTATTTGACCATTTCATTGAACTGATGCAAGCCGCGCGCTAAGCAATCAACAAGGGAAACAAATTAATTAATCATGCCAGCTAGAAAAGACATCAAAAGCATACTCATCATTGGTGCCGGTCCGATCGTCATCGGTCAGGCCTGTGAATTTGATTACTCCGGCGCGCAGGCTTGTCAGGCTCTGCGCGAAGAAGGCTACCGGGTCATCCTGGTTAACTCCAACCCAGCCACCATCATGACCGATCCCGCTATGGCTGATGCTACCTACATCGAGCCGGTCAAGTGGGAGATAGTCGAGAAGATCATCGCCAAAGAAAAACCGGATGCGATTCTGCCAACCATGGGTGGGCAGACAGCACTGAACTGCGCGCTCGATCTGAACCGGTTAGGAATCCTCGAGAAGTATGGCGTCGAGTTAATCGGCGCCAGATGCGAAGCCATCGACAAAGCCGAGGATCGCGAGCTGTTCGACAATGCCATGGTCAAGATTGGCCTGGAAACGCCACGTCATATGATGGCCCATAATATGGAAGAGGCTCATGCTGCACTGGATGAGATTGGTTTCCCTTGCATCATTCGTCCTTCTTTTACCATGGGTGGTTCCGGCGGTGGCATCGCCTATAACCGAGAAGAGTTCGACGAAATCTGTTCACGGGGACTCGAATGGTCACCGACCAATGAGTTGCTCATCGATGAGTCGCTCATCGGTTGGAAAGAGTATGAGCTAGAAGTAGTCAGGGACAAGAATGATAACTGCATCATTGTCTGTGCCATTGAAAATTTCGATGCCATGGGAGTGCATACCGGTGATTCCATTACCGTTGCCCCAGCTCAGACCCTTACGGACAAGGAATACCAGATCATGCGTAATGCAGCCATCGATGTGTTGCGTGAGATTGGCGTAGAAACCGGCGGCTCCAATGTGCAATTCGCCGTCGATCCGAAAACGGGTCGTCTGGTGGTGATCGAGATGAATCCGCGGGTATCTCGAAGCTCGGCGCTTGCATCAAAAGCCACAGGCTTTCCAATCGCTCGCGTGGCAGCCAAACTGGCTGTAGGTTTCACGCTGGATGAGCTGCGCAACGAAATCACCGGTGGCGTGACTCCGGCTTCCTTCGAACCCACCATCGACTATGTGGTTACCAAGATTCCACGCTTTACCTTTGAGAAATTTGGCGATGCTAACGATCGCCTTACTACCCAGATGAAGTCGGTAGGAGAGGTAATGGCCATTGGCCGTACGTTCCAGGAGTCTATGCAGAAGGCGCTGAGAGGATTGGAAGTCGGCATGTGCGGATTCGATCCGATTCTTGCGCCAAACCTGGACAATCCCAAAGAAGTTCTGATCAGGGAACTTAAAGAGCCTGGTGCTCAACGTATGTGGTATCTGGCAGAAGGCTTCCGCATGGGCTGGACACTGGAAACCATGTATGAGCTTACCGGGATCGATCCCTGGTTCCTGGTGCAGATTGAAGACTTGATCACCCATGAACAGAAAGTAGCCGGCATGAAACTGGCGGAAATCGACTATGACTACATGCGCCTTTTGAAGCGCAAAGGATTTTCTGACAAGCGTCTGGCGCAATTACTTGAGTTGGATGAGCTGGATGTACAAAAGGCCAGGCATGAACTCAATGTGCGACCCGTCTATAAACGAGTTGATACCTGTGCTGCTGAATTTGTCTCGACCACCGCCTATATGTATTCCACCTATGAAGAGGAGTGCGAGGCAGAGCCTAGTGACCGCGACAAGATAATGGTGCTCGGTGGTGGACCCAATCGAATCGGACAGGGTATCGAGTTCGACTATTGTTGCGTGCATGCAGCCCTGGCGATGCGCGAAGACGGTTATGAAACCATCATGGTTAACTGTAATCCAGAAACCGTCTCTACTGACTTCAATATTTCCGACCGCCTGTTTTTTGAACCGGTGACTTTTGAAGATGTCATCGAGATTGCCAAACTGGAAAAACCCAAGGGTGTGATCGTGCAGTTCGGCGGACAAACTCCATTGAACCTGGTGAAGCGCCTGGAAGAAGCTGGCGTGCCCATAGTCGGCACCTCACCTGATGCGATCGACCGAGCCGAAGACCGCGAACGTTTCCAGCAGCTGATTCGAAAACTGGATCTAAAGCAGCCGCCTAACTGCACTGTTCGGAGTGTAGAAGAGAGCATCGAGCAGGCGCAGAACATCGATTATCCTTTGGTGGTTAGACCTTCCTATGTATTGGGTGGCCGCGCAATGGAAATCGTTTACAACGAGGCGGAACTGACCCGCTATATGAAAGAAGCGGTCATGGTGTCCAATGAGAGCCCGGTGCTGCTGGATCACTATCTTAGTTCAGCTATTGAGATTGACGTTGATGTGGTTAGCGATGGCAAGCAAGTGGTCGTAGGCTCTATCATGCAACATATCGAGCAGGCTGGAATTCACTCTGGCGATTCCGCCTGTTCATTGCCGCCATACAACCTGCCGACTGATGTGCAAGACAAGATTCGTGAACAGGTTTCCAGCATTGCCATTGAGTTAGGAGTGGTTGGTTTAATGAACACGCAGCTTGCCTATCAGGATGGAGAAGTCTACGTCATCGAAGTGAATCCAAGGGCTTCGCGCACGGTACCGTTCGTCTCCAAGTGCATTGGGCAATCACTTGCGAAAATTGCTGCGCGCTGTATGACGGGTACAAGTCTGGCGGAACAGAATTTCACGGAAGAGGTCGTGCCGAAAACGTTTGCAGTAAAGGAAGCAGTTTTCCCATTCAACAAATTCCCAGGTGTGGATCCTATTCTCGGTCCAGAAATGAAGTCCACTGGAGAGGTTATGGGAGTAGGTACTACCTTTGCAGAGGCTTATGCGAAATCCCAATTGGGTGCTGGCGACACCATAGAAACCAGTGGCAATGCGTTCATTAGTGTCAGGGACAGAGATAAACCCGCTGTTGTTGAAGTGGCACAGAGAATCCTGGATTTGGGCTATTCACTAGTCGCAACCCATGGCACCGCAAAGGTTATAGATGAAGCGGGATTGCCTGTGAAGCGCGTGAACAAGGTGTTGGAAGGTAGACCTCATATAGTCGATATGCTAAAAAATGAAGAAATTCAGGTGGTGTTCAACACCACGGAAGGTAGACAGGCTATCGCGGACTCTTCCACGATTCGTAGTACGGCGCTGCGGCACAAAGTTTTTTGTACCACCACAATAGCTGGCGCCTTAGCTGTTTGCGATGCGCTGGAGTTTGGCAATAATATGTCTGTTTATACGCTCCAAACTTTGCATACGGAATTGCATTAACTGTTTGAACAGCCTAACAAGCTTAATTTGGTTCACGAATAGTCATGG
>JANQJM010000209.1 GCA_028281635.1 Pseudomonadales bacterium
TCGTTCTTTGAGGAGTTTGACGCCTTCGGAACCATGGTGGTGCTTGATCAACGGCCACAGCAATCTTATAAGTTGAGGCCGGAGACAGTCTGGTAGCTGCTCGTGCTTGATTGTAAATCTGCAACACAGATTGCTGTGGCCGTTGATCAAGCACCACCATGGTTCCGAAGGCGTCAAACTCCTCAAAGATCGAACTCCAATCTGCTTCAACTCGAGTTGGTTCTTGCGAGAAGGAGGGCGCTGTAATCAGCGCTGCGATAAGAACAAAGAAAAGTGTCCGGTAATTCATAAGCTCAAGGTAGTGACTGTTGTTATGCAAAACTTTTAAGGTGTTTGCTCGATTACCATCACCAACGGCCAATGATCAGAAAGGCCGCTGGCTTCTGGTAAACGGAATCTCTTCGGCGTGCCTTGCTCCGTCACTTGTTCGGGGGTTTTGTTGGCAAGGTAACTGTCGATCATTTTCCAGTTACCAGCCTGGCGCCATAGCAGCATATCCAGAAAAGACCATTCATCGGTCGGTGCGTAGTAACTGGAACCCAGGCAACCAGAACATAGATCATGGGCCACCTGCCAATCTGGCCTCACCCATCGCTCCAACATAGCTTTTTCCCGATCTTCTTCGCTGGTGGTGTTGAAGTCACCAGCAGCAAAAGCGATGCGTCCGGAGGGCAGAGCGTCCAACAGCTTATTGAGGGTTGTGTAGGCACTTTCGCGCATCACCGTTGGATGAAAGGGGGCGGGAAAGTGAACAGCGAATCCCGTGAGTTGTTCTCCACCAGGGAGTTCAAAGCTTGCCCGCAAAATTGGTCGGGTATCACCCACGCGAGCCCGCATAGACTCGGGAAACTCAATTTCGTGGAGCTGTGCCTCTACAACTGGATACTTGGCTAGAAATCCAACGTCGATACCCCGAATGTCATTCCCTTCAAGTAGCACAATCGACTGATAACCCAGGTCTGCGAGCTGTTCGTCCCGCAGCCGCTGCAGAATTCTCTCATTCTCTACTTCCTGAAAGGCGATGATGTCAGGTCCCTGACCATTGTTAACCTGCTTGATGGCGAGACCAATAACTGAAAGCTTCTGCTCAACCACGGATTCGCTCCAGTCCCAGTACAGACACTGGTCGCGCCAGTACTCCACATTGATTCTATTGCATTTTCTTTTATGGGCTTCAGAGCTTTTCTGACTCAGGGGTAGATAAGTTTCATCATCCTTGCCCTCATCATGGAGGTTGTCGAAAAGATTCTCGACATTGAATGTCATGATGCTGACAGGTTCAGCTTGTACCGACGAGGCACAGAGCAAAGCGAAAAAAACAATAACGCGCATTTCGAATTAAATGTGCTCTTGTGATTGTTTGGGGAAGCATTATTGCTTCCCCAATTTACAAAAAGATTACTGCTCGTAGTAAGGGCGGCGCACGAGGTGGTCTGGATTGGCGTCGAAGTGAGGCACCATCTTTTGTGGTCTCCCAGCCTGATTGTCGGTACCGTACAAATTACCTTCCTCATCTGCTGCCAACGAGTGCATTTCAATCCACATATGTGGACCCTCTACTGGTAATCGCCAGGTGTACTCAGGCTGCCCATCGAGATTGAATTTCACGATCTTGGGTGGCCGAATGTCTGTAACCCAGGCAGCGTCATCACTGACTGTGATGTCCAGCGGCAGGTCGAGACCTGTCCAGGTCGTTTCGTATTCATAGTTCGGATAGTCCGCGGCATCCAGGGCAGCGGTTTGGCGGAACACTTTTACATCACGTTTGTCACGATCCAGGGCATACAGTTTTTGATCCGGACCCATCGCCAGAGAATGCACTGAAGCGAACTGATGGATAGCATCACCACCTTCACCGAATTCAGAACGGTAAGTGCCGTCAGCGTTGCGAACCACGATGCGATTGTTACCGCCGAGGCCATCGCCTACCAGGAACATGCCATTAGGCAGGAAGGCTACGTCTTGCGGCAGCCGGTAATGGGTTTCATCTTTGCCAGCAATACCTTTTTCTCCCAAGGTCATCATCAACCGTTCGCCGTCATTGGAAAACACATAGATGATGTGATTGGTTTCATCTACCAGCCACAGTCTATTCTCAGGATCATAGGGGCTCATGCGCAGGCGATGCGGGCCTGGTCCAAACGTTCCTTTGAACAAGTGATCCCATTGATCCCAAACCTCCAGTAATTCACCCTTGCTGTTAACCACATAAATGCAGTTCTGCCAGACTCGACCGCGACCTCTCAGCACATTCCAACCGATGGAACCTGGAAAGCGCGTGTAGCTTTGAGGAACAGGACTCGGAAGGCGGGTTTCGCCACGTTGTAAAAAGAAGATGCGATCTTTGTTTTGTACATACACCCCTGATGTGCCACCCCAGGTCATGCCCTCCTCGGCGAAGGGTTGCATCCAGGTTTCAGTTGTATATTCGTATGGGCTGGGGCCAATGATGCCAGAGTCCTGGGCAATTGCCGTGAAGGAGAGTGCGGCAACCAGCACGCAGATTCCCAACTTGGAAAGGAGCAGTCTCATGAGGTCATTCCTTTAGGGCGGTAAGGGTTCTAATTATGCTGGGCAATCTAGCATTTTGATTCTCCCAACAGAAGTCACAAAAAGTGACGGCGGACGGCCTGGATCCCTGACAGGACTTGAGTTCTCTGGCCTGGTTTCAGCTTTTCGGACGGAAAAATAGGACTGGATTTCTGCGCAATTGAGGCAAATTGAGGGGAATTCAGGGTATTTCGGGGTGCCGGGGACCGATCTGCCAGAGTGCCGCCATATTCCAATTTGACTATCTGCGGTATACTGCCGGCCTATTCACTAATCAGGTGTTAACGACCCATGGCCACTAAACTTCTCAGAGTTTTATATTCTGCCATTTTGTTCATCGGCATCTTCTCAACTGTTGCACACAGTCAGGAAGCAGGCCCTTATGGCGATCTGGATGATGTGGAAGCTGTGCAGTGGGAAGATCTGATGAGTGAGGCTGATCTCAACGCCATTCTCAATGCGCCACCAATGTCTCATGACTTCTATGGCTGGGAAGACCAGCTTTCAGGAGGCAGTCCGGAAGAAGATGCCTACATGAAGGCTTTGCAGTCCTTCGATGTGAATCCTGAAGTGTTAAACAAGCGAATCCTGATACCTGGATTCATTGTGCCTACTGCATTTAACGATGAGCGCATGGTGACAGAATTCTTCCTGGTACCGTTCTTCGGTGCCTGTATCCATCTCCCGCCGCCACCGCCAAATCAGATCATCCATGTGACCTATGAAGAAGGTGTTTCTTTAGAAAACTACTATGAAGCCTTTGTTGTGATGGGCGAGTTGAGCAGCCAGGTGGTGCGTAATGACCTGGCGAATTCAGCCTATAGCATGAATGCGGAAGGTGTAGAGATCTACGAGTACTAGAGGGCAGTGAAAAAGTCTGAATCAGATTTGCTTAGCTTCTGAACTTTGGCACTTTCCGCAAACACCAAAAAGCTCCACAGTCATGTGCTTGATCTGGAACTGTTGTTCCTTTTCAACCTCGTCAATAGACTTGTTGAACGTTGTAGATTCCAGCTCTCGAACTTCTTCGCAGCTTTCACAAATCAGAAAATGTCCCTGATGTTCCTGTTCTGGATGCGAACAGCCAAGATAAGCATTGAGTGATTCAAGTTTGTGTACCAGGCCTTGCGCCTGTAAAAAATCCAGGGTCCGATAGACTGTAGCAGGTGCCACACCGCTTCGTTTCGAAGATAACTCTGATAAGAGATCATAGGCTTTGACCGGTTTGTGTTCTGCCCAGACCAACTCAAATACCTGTCTGCGCAAATCGGTAAAGCGTTCACCACCTTTCTCGCAGACCCGTTTGGCTTGATTCAATGCTTCTTCTATACAAAGGGTATGGTTGTGCTCTTTGCCGAACACGACGGAGTCAGATAGTGACTTATCATTTTGCATGGAAAATTATTTACTCCAGGTTAAGAACTGGGTTGCTCGCAGTGAGTTCAGCGAATCCTTGCTGCCGCCCAACGACCCATTGTACGGTAATTTCTTCAATACCGGGGTAGTTATCGAAAGCCGCTAATCGAAACTCCTGCGCGGGTGCTGTTGGGCAATCATAAAGATACTGTACACGAAAATCAGCATGTGAATCTGCACCTTCACCTTCGTGATCATGATCATCGTGATCGTCATGCTCATCTTCATCGTGGTCATGGTCATCGTCATGCTCATCATGATCATGATCATGAGCCGCGTCTTCAAACACCGGACCTTCGAATACCAGGGTCGATGCGTCACAATTTGCCAATGTATCGCCAAGCAGCCATCCGCCACCTGTCAGCAAATCTGTGATTACAGAATTTAGCAGATCGGTTTCGTCATCGGAGTTGGGTGCCCGCTCGAATCCAAGGAGATTCATGGCGGGACTGATGAATTCGACCTGCAACTGTTGATCGGCCACAACCACATTGAGTTCGGCCGCGCCGTGCACGTGGCTATCCAACCCCTGTGCAAGAGCAAGCTCGCTGCCAGCGATGAGCGGGAGGAATGGAGAGAGTGAAACAGCGGTGAACAGCTTTTTGCGGGAGAATTTCATGAGTCTACTCCTGATAGGGCGCCCATAATATCGTTCAGAAAATCAGCTTGTCATGCAAGGAAGCTATAATATAACATTTTGCTTTTCAAGCCCCCTCTGTAACATCTCTAGGTTAATTTATGGTTTTGTATGCCACTGTTTTTGCCGCGGCCATGGTCAGCACGCTGATCTCCCTGGGTGCGGCCTATGTTTTCTTGATGAGTGATGCGGGGCTCAAACGCTGGACCCAGAGTCTGATAGCCATCGCCTGTGGTGTTTTGCTCGGGGACGCGTTCATCCACTTGTTACCGGAAGCGTTTGAAACTGCCCGCAACTCAGAGACCATACTCTCCTGGACCCTGGTCGGCATCGTTGGTTTTTACACGCTCGAGCAATTCATCAAGTGGTTACATAACAAAGTAGAACCAGGTAGTCAGGGCGACTCTTCTACCAAGCGGCTACCATTTATGAACCTGGCGGGTGACGGCTTACATAACACCACCGACGGCATACTCATCGCGACCAGTTTTATGGCTGACACAAGACTAGGTGTCGCTACGACCATTGCCATTGTCCTGCATGAGATCCCCCAGGAGATCACTGACATCGCGGTTTTGATTCGCGGTGGGTGGAGTAAGGTCCAGGCTTTCTGGGGTAATTTCTTCTGCGCTTTGCTGACTCCGGTGTCCACTATGCTGACTTTG
>JANQJM010000219.1 GCA_028281635.1 Pseudomonadales bacterium
TCAACAGCAATCCACTGCACAGTATTCGCAATACCCGTGACATACATACAGTGTATTTGCGTGGTGAAGAAATTGATCGAAAGGCATTATTACAAACTATTTTGCAGTAAATACCTGGGTTTAGAACTCCCACCCTGTTCGCGGCGCAGGTAGGGCGAGAGTTTGTTCCAATTGATCAAGCAATGATTGCTCGGCAGTAATTTCACCACTGGTAGCCAATCGATTAGCAGAAGCAGCTCCCAGCCAAAGGCGGCTTATGCCGCTGGTAGAAGCTTTGAGTAGAGGCAGTCCAGTGCTATGACCAGGTTTTAACTTGCTCTCTTCACCCAGGTGAATCGTATATTCCCCACCAATGCCTTGCCAGGGCTCATTCTCGTCCAAGTAACGAGTGATAGGATCTTCCACTGTTGCATTAAATGAAAGAGTGGGGCGACTAGCCAGGTGAGTTGCTGCGATGCAAACTTCCAGATCGTTTATTCGCAATTGCCACGAGGCTTCACTGCGTATCGATTCGGCGTATTTACCGCCCTCCGATTTATTTTGAGAGCGAAAGGGCAGGTCGATTAGATCCTGCATCTGTAGATGCTGCGTTTCGGTTAACCGAACCAGCAACAATTGATTCCCCAGGCTTTTGATGAGAGACATCAATTCCAGCAACTGTTCACGATTGCGGTATGCCATCCCGGCGATCCGCAGCGGCCCGTTTTCGCCTTTGTTGCTGCCCCAGAAAAAGTGCGTCAGTTCTCCAGCGTCATTGCGGAAGCCTAAACCGACGGGATCTTCGGTCCAACCCATCTCTGCCTGCCAATGACCGACTGGTGACACCTGGACGCTGCCGTGACCACGCCAACGATTCATTAACGCAGCATGCATGTCTGCTGCATCGCTTTCCGTTAAGCGCTCGGGAACTCCACACTCGGCAGTGACATTGAGGTTGGCGGGATTGAAACGTACGACGTGTTCATAGGAGCCATTGCCAAATCCCAAACGGGTGTAATAGCCCTGTTCAAACATACCAAGCGCGGCGGTAGCCATTCCCGCTCTGGCACCATCGGCGATGGATTGAGCAGTCACCCTGCTGGCGAAACCTTGCTTCCGCGCAATCAGGCTGGTGGTTACGGCAGCGATTACGGTCATGCTGACGTCCGAGTCCAGATGTCGAATGGTGCCGGGGCAATTGGCTACCAGGCATTCCGCCTCACCATTGAGTTCGGCAACCAGGTTGTGAGAGCTCTCAAGGAAAATTCTCAGACTTTTTGCGTCATCTTTATCGTCGCGATCTATCCACGCAATTTCCTCCCACAATCTGCGAACTGCGTCGAAGTCTTTTTTTGGGTCGTACAGGCGAATGCTCATGCTTGATTACCACCAAGAATGCGTTGCGGATTTTTAGAGTTAAGACCTAGGGACCCTCTGATTAATTCAGGCCAGAGACTTACCTGAATTAATCAGAGGGTCCCTAGAGTATATGAAACAGGAAGTCGTCGTCACTGCCACGAGTATCCTGAATACGAGAGTGCAACTCATCACGCTTGGCCGTTAGCCAGCTTGCGCGGTCTTCGTTGGGATCTTTACCTTCGTCCGACAAACGACGTTCTTCAGCAGTACGGAAATCCACGAACTCATTATAGGCTTCAATCTCAGCACCAAGTTCGCGAATAACGATTTCTACAAACATCGCATCGTCAAGAAATCCAATTCCAGGAATATGATCCGGAATCAGGTCAATAGGATCGGCGAAGTAAGCCATGGCGCTGATGATGCGCGACTTGTCTGCATCATTCATGCCCCATTCTTCGTCCCGCATCATTTCCAGCAAGACTTTTAATTGCAGTAAACGGTCGGCGATGAAGTCTGGCAAATCAGAATTCATGGCGACGTCGACAATCTTGTACGCAGCCTTTTCGATTTCTGCCTGACTCTGAGTCTCTGAGGCGCTTGTCTTCGCCTTGCTGACGATAGTCTTGAATCGTTCCAGATCTCGGTCACTAAGTGTGAAAGTTATGTCCAGAGGCATGTCAGTGTCCTTTTTGCTGAGCGACGCATCGCTCTTTCATCTATTTTTATTTTTGCTTTTATTAGCGATCGGTCAGAAGTTGTGATTTGGTGATTATTCTTCAGCGTTGCTACGAAATCTGTGACTGGTGTCAGTGTTTGGTAGATTATCACGCTTTTTCTAGGGGCGGATCACGTGATACTGCTCTTGTCTGGGAGCAATATACTCGAATTTGTAGCCATCATAAAACCCGTCCTCTTCCAGCTTCATGGCCATCGGTTCCGCGCTCCAATTTGGGATATCGACCAGGGCAGTCAGTTCAATGGAATAAGCCGTGTTGGCATGCATCGGATAGTCTCCGGTTCCGGGTACGCCTTCCTGTTTATCCCACATGCCGATGGTAGTTCCTGCTGCGTGTCCATGAAGACCAATCGGATGAGTATAGATAATAGGTCCGATGCCGCGTTTCATCGCTTGTTCCCGGCTTAGTCGCAAAATTTCGTTGCCTGTCCTGCCCACGGCGAAATTGTCTGTGAGTATATCTTGTAGCTCGTTACCTTTTTGCAATGCATACTTTAAATCTTCTGGCACGTCCTCTTCGTCATCGCGGAGAATATATGCGTTCTGTTGTGTGTCTGTTTGCAGGTTCAGATAACTAATTCCGAGATCGATATGTACGTGATCACCTTTATACAGACCATTGGGGTCCAGGTTTTGACTTTCGATGTCGGCCATGGATCGATCGGAGCGTTCCGTTTCAATGCTGGTATGGAACCAGGCACTTAAGCCCAGATCATTTATCCGTTGTCGAAACCACCACTCCAGGTCTTCAGTAGTAGTAACGCCTGCCTCCACAACTTCCGAGGAGAAACCCTCTCGAATAATTCCGTGGGCAATGCTCATAACATCTCGATAGTATTCGAGTTCCAGCTCCGTTCGCGTTTCGAGCCAGCCCACAGCCACTTGTTCTGCCGAGACAACGCGTTGCTGTAGCGAGGCAGGCAGTGCAGCCATGAAGTCTCTCTGCTCTGAAAAGGTAAGACCGTCGGCAAGGCCATAAGTGTCGGAGAAATTCAGCGCTATGGCGCGGGGATTAAATTCGGACAGGATTTGCGCAATACGCGCATACTGATCCGGTTGTTGTTCAGGATTCCATGCACTGGGAAACAAATCAGCCACGGGGTAGCGCGCAATGGCCATGCGTTCTACGCCACGTTCCGGGCCATGATCGATAAAAATGAGCACGGTACGACGTCGCGCATTAAGCCAAGTCGCTGGCAACATTGTTCTTAGTACGGGATCTTCATTGTATTCTCTGGCGATCAGCACCCAGGCATCCACACCGGCGCGGCGCATGATTTCCGGCACAAGCTTGTCGAGTCTGTCTTTCAACACTTCGTCTTCAATACGGGCTTGCTCACGCATGGGGAGAATGCGTGCCGCTAGCTCGTCGGTTTCATCCGCGCGGTAGGTTTGTGTGATGATCGCAACCAACGAAGCCAGAAACAGCAATGCAATTATGCGCACTCGGGTGGAAGCCGTCGTATAAATCCAGTTCATGTTAATGATTTTTCTCGAAAAACGTTTGCGTTGAGGGTACCACTTAAGTCCATAATCAGAAAGAAGAACGGCGTCCAGCAAAGCTACTCAGGAAGCAACAATGACCGACACAGAACAGGTTTTCGATCCCGAAAAACACGTCCTTCATGAATCCACTTATTTCGATGACTTAAAAATAGGGCAAAGATTCCCGATTCCTTCCCGTACATTGGGCGACGGTAGTTTTGCCGCGTATCAAATGGCAAGTCTTGATAATCATCCTATTCATTATGATATCGAGTATTGTCGACGTCGTGGTCATCCCCATTTGTTAGCTCATGGCTTTCAGGTGGCGATACAAACTTCTCCGGGCGCGGGTATGCTGCCCCACATTTTGGAAGACAGTCTGATTGCACTTTTAGAACAGAGTAGTAAGTTCCTTAAGCCTGTTTACTGTGGCGACACGGTTTATCCGGCTCTAGAGATAGTCGATATGAAACCTGGTAACTCCACGGGTGTAATTACACTGCGTAGTACAGTGCACAATCAGCATGGTGATTTGGTGCTGGAAGGTGAGCAGAAGATGTTGGTGAAGAGAGCCTGCTGATTAAGCGCTAGGGGTCGGCCAACTTAAAAATAGCAGTGTGCTCAACTTCGAGGGCGACATCGCCCGCTTCCCACATGGCAATGTAGAGCTTGATGAATTGATGTCCTTTACGTTCCCATTTTTTGATAGGCATCGTGCGTACTTCTATATCCTGACCGACCCGCAATCCTTTGCGAAGAATCAGTTTGCTTCCGGTGTGAATCCAGGCCGGCAGATAGAATATTCGCATCAATGCCTTGTTGCAGGCATCTAACAAGTAATAAGGGTGAATATAAGCTTCGCTTCCTGTATAGATTTCTGACTTATCTCTTTGTGCCAAAACATGCTCTGCATTGTCTGCTGCTGAGGGTTGCCATAGGTAGTAAGGGGCGGGTTCATCGAGGTGAATGGCTTCCCAGTTGATCTCCTGTCGCTCACTATCCGCTTGGCCGACTTCCATGTTGGCTCTTTCCTGAATTGGCGGTAGCTGATTAGGCAACCAGGATTCCAAGCGAGCCAGCAGGTTGCCTTGTTCATTGGTGGCCTGGGTGAGATGGCTACGTTGGCTAGACTCCTGTCCCAGGTTCTCGGTAGTAATAGTTATCAGATCATCGTGGTAGGCAGGCTTGAGAAAGATCACATCCAGTATGCCTTGTTGCAACCAGGGCTCTCCATAGATTCTTACCAGCGGCTGAGTCAGATAGCCGAATACATTGACTCCACTTACCAGTGCGCCATGAAAACCATAACGCTGCGCGATTTTGTCGCTATGTATTCGGTTCTCCGATTGCTCAGCATCGTTGAGTGCGAGAATTTGAAAATTGGGAATATGTGCGCTCATCAGCTGATGACCAGGTTGCGCAAAAGTCAGGCCATGCAGGCCAGGGAATCGTTATTGAATGTCGACAACGCCCAGGTGCCAGTCTACCAATTGGTTAGGGCTTTCTTCACGCATTTTGCGCAGACGATAGTTCAACTGCGGCGTTTCCAGGCGTAGTTTTTCCAGGCGCTTGCTACTGAACAGCAGTAGTTTGCAGCCTTCTTTGCTTGTAATGGGACCGGTATTATTGGGCGCGAATGGACGAGCACCGTAGTCTTCATCGTAAAACATGGAGTCACCATTTAGCGTGGCTTCACCTTCTGCCAGTAAGCACCAGAAATCGTCAGTGAGTTCCAGGCTATCGGCTGGCCCAAGATCTTTCACTTCGCCCACGCGGCTGAGCTTTTCCAGCACGATTGAGCTAAGGTCTTGAAACTGTTCTTGTTTGGCAATGGCTGGACGCATGGCCCATTGAGTAAGCAGTTTCTCCTGGAAACCTTCGGCGACAATGAAAGACTTGAAGGTTTCTTCAGAAAAGACGCAAAGCGTAACGGGTGTGGTTGCTACCACGCTGGCATTGCGAGTTCCGGTGCCGGTAATGACGGCCATCTCACCCAGGATATCACCCGCTTGCAAACTGGCTTCGTGATGTAACTCTTTACCATCGTGACGCACCACATCGCAATAACCGGTAAGAATGAGATACACATAGCCACGAGTGGAAGCATCTTGAACCAGGATGACGTCGCCAGAGTTGTAACGGCGAATTTCCTCTTCGGCTAACAGACTGCGCATCCAGCGATTGGGAAAGGGGCGACCGAGCCACACGGTGAGATAGTGATTGATCTGCGATGTGTAAATTGCCGGATCGCCTTCCAGAATCGTGTAACGCTTACCAGAGTTTGCCAGCGAGAATGTGGTATTAAATTCGTTGGTTAATTGTTCGACGTGCACAAACACAACGCGGTCTGATGCTGAGGTGAGGGCGTCGGCCGGATCACCGTGAATCGCACCCGCGCCGCCATCGGCTACCAGTAAAGAGAAGCGCTGTGTGTACAGCCTTTTCAGATTGTCCGTTGTGCTCTGTCGAATGAGACCACGTTCAGTCATCTCACTGACAGCGGTCATGGTGTGATTGTCGCCAACAACACAAACGTCCCTCTCGATTCCACGGTGCACCGTAGAGAAGGTGGCACCGATTGTTGGAATGCTGTGCACGGTCACGTGAGGCTCAATGGTCAGCCCAAAATAATTAAAGCGCTGACCCGGACGCACTTCAACCAGACGAAAGTGTTCTCTGACGATCTCAGGTCGCCAACCGATTCCGCAGGCCAATTTGTCCATGGCCATCTCAAAGATCTCTCGAGTCGTGATCAGATCAACCCGTTGCGGCATCAGCATCAACGGAAATAAGGACGAGTGATCATCATGTAAGTGGGTCAGGAATACAGCAGCAATCTGGTTTTTAGAGATGCCGCGTGCGAATAAGTGCTCATCAAGGAAGGGAATGCAGTCGATGAGAATGTATTCACCGTTATAGCAAAGCGCAAGTCCTGTGCAGGGCTCCGAGGGGGTAAATCCAGAAGCGCCACCGAGCACTTCGATGCCCATCTTGGTCAGGCCCCCTGGCACATAATCCGGCTGAACCTGGTAGGGAGGTGCGAGTTGTGAATCTTCACGCAGATCGATTTGCGTTATGGCTCTGTTCACTTCTATTTCATAGTGATCGGTATCGAGCCGGGTAATATGTTGCTGGCCGATATGAACTGCACCGTCTTCGAATGGGTACAGACTAAAAAAATCTTGAACTGGTATGACTTCTCCATACTTGTTTTTTAGTGCAAGCTCTTCGCTGGCCGCTGTCCATTCATCTATTAATGGTCTTTCCGTGCGCCAGTTTTGTAATTCATCCCGCGTAGGGCCCAGCAAGGTGATGCGCAATAGTCTTAGAGTCTGGCTGATGGCATCGCGATGACCGACCAGATTCAGTTTGCGGCCTTCTTCGAGACCTTTGGCCACGAATAGGAAGAAATAGAGTGGAAATTCCAGAGCATTAGTCAGCGAGCCCCCTTTTTCACGGATATCAGGCAAAACCACGGTGTCGAAGCGGCTGACTCCGTGCAATAACAGGCCTTTCAGGACTTCCGGGGGAGCGCCGAACAAGATGCTGCCGTAATCGTCTTCATACAAACGTGCCCCGAGGCAGGGTTGTATCAAAGTCGCACTACCCTTGTAGGCGCTGGCAGGGAATTCGGGGTGCTTGATAGCCATTGTTTCCGTGTTGTTATTGCTATTGTTTGTGGCCACAACAATGTCCAGCCGACATTGTGACTAACGGCAAGAGTAGACTATCTACTGGTGATTTCTAGGGGAAGTGATTTATTGGCTTAAGCAGGGATAATTTCCCAGTTTTTCCCGCGATAGTGTCTGGATCCCCCGTATTTCGCAATCCTGAAACTCTTAGTAACTGATAATTGATTGCTTTCTTACCTGCCCATGGCATAAAACTCGAGATTTGGCGGCAATGAAGACATGTTTGCCAATCGATTGGACATAGCGAAAAAAGCGGCGATGGCACCAATCTCCCAAATGTCATCCTGAGTGAATCCGGCATCTAGCAGCCGTTGATGATCGCCTTGGTCCACTGCTTGCGCAGACTGTGAAACCTTGACCGCATAGTCCAGCATGGCCCTTTGTCTGGGTGTGATGTCTGCTTTGCGATAATTGGTGGCTAACTGATCAGCGATCAGGGGGTTCTTTTCGCGAATTCGGAGAATGGCGCCATGTGCTACCACGCAATACAGACACTGGTTTAGACCAGAGGTGGCAACCACGATCATCTCCTTTTCCCCCGCAGTGAGATTGCTGGGCTTTTCCATCAGGGCATCGTGATAGGCAAAGAAAGCTCTGAACTCGTCGGGCCTGCCTGCCAATGCCAGGAAAATATTAGGTACGAATCCAGCTTTCTCTTGCACCGCATCGATACGCGCGCGGATATCGGGTTCAATATCCTTGAGTTCGGCGAATGGAAACAGACTCTGGGTTTGGTCACTCATAACTCGTTCGACTCAATAGGCTATTTGTTTTTAATGTCTGGGTACTTCACTGGCGTTGTAGATTTTTAATTCAGGATCCGAGGTTGCGTACTGCCCAATCTCTCGTACAAATTCACCAGACTCTGGTACGCGGAAATGTTGCTGCAGTGCTTCCATGTCTTGCCATTGTTCAACAAACACCAGTCGATTACCGTGTTCGCCATCAATGTGCACTCCGTGACTAAGACAGCCAGGTTCCTGTCGTGACCGATTTACATGAGCCTGACTTAATTCCAGTGCTTGTTCCAGGGATTCTTCATCGATTTCCACACTTCCCAGTACGATTACCACTCTACTCTCCACGCGTGCTTTTTTGTTGTATAAAATCTCTTGCTGTTGCGGCGGCAAATGCCAGTATGCAGCGACTTGCAATATAGCTCAGTGGCACGCAATCTAGTAGTCACAACTACCCGATTCATAGCGATTTCTCTTATCAGGATTAAGACATGGACGATTTGCAAGGCAAGGTACTCGTCGTTACTGGTGCCAATAGCGGTATTGGTTTCCAGGCCGCAAAGAATTTTGCTTCCCGGGGCGCAGAAGTAGTGCTGGTGTGTCGAAATGAAACCCGGGGGCTTGCTGCCATGAAAGAAATTGAAGCAGCCACCGGAAGCGACAAAGTGATGTTGGAGGTTGCGGATTTCAGCTCGCTCGCCAGTGTCAATGAATTGGCAGACCGATTGCTTTTGAATTACGAGTGTATCGATGTGCTGTGCAACAACGCTGGAGGAGCCAATGCAAAACGCGAGCTCACCAGTGAAGGGTTTGAGCTGACTTTTGCCACCAATCATCTCAGCGGTTTTTTGCTGACGCAAAAACTACTCCCGCTTCTGTTGAATCGAGCCGCTCAAGGTGAAGCACGTATAGTGTTTACCAGTTCCCTTGGTCACAAAAACAGCCCACTGGATTTTGATGATCTGAATCTCGATAAGAAATACAGCACGCTCAAAGCCTATGGTCGATCCAAGTTAATGAACCTGCTCACCGCCCGCGAGATTCATCGACGCTACGGGCATCAAGGTATCATCGCTAGCTCGTTTCATCCCGGTGCTGTACGCACCGCTATCTGGGGTAAAGGTGGTGTTATCGCTACTCTGTTGGGCTTCGTGATGTACCCCTTTATGTGGTCCATTGAGAAGGGCGCTGACACCTTTATCTGGTTGGCGTCTGCACAGGATGAAGCTGTGAAAAATGCGGAGGGAAACTATTTTTTCGATCGTCGGCAACCGTCGATTGCTGACTTCGCTACTGATGAAGCTGCCGAACGCCTGTGGCAAGTCAGTGAAGAGCTGATTCAGCCCTTTATGAAGGATACCCAACAAATTTGAACCGCGTCTCAGCTTTGCCAGCAGCGTGAAATCGAATTGCCACTCGTCGGGTCTCTTGCTGCAAACCCATTAATTCGGTCCAGAAATCGACTGCCAGAGCCCCAGAATGAGCGAACAAGATAGCGAAAACCGCGCACTGCCCTTTGTAGAGAATATTTCTGAGGCGACCATTGCCTGCCTGATCACCATGGTACAAGGCAACATCCTGGCTCTGGGGTTGAGTCATTGGCTGATCGCCTCTCAGACCGGTATTGTGGCCGGCACGCTAACTGCACTGGCCATCATATATACCCGTATCCGCAAACGCTGGGTAATTGCCGTAGCCCTGGGCGTCGCTACAGCAACCGTAGATTTCTTCGTGCATCCTGGCATGTTTGGGCCCATAGCAGCGGAAGCGATCGTGACGGGAATAGGGGCGGCCTTATTATCACTGCTCGCAGGTTGGGTGTTGGAACGTCGTCGCCAGAACTCTCAGCCTGAGCTGCAGCAATAAGCGTATTGAGAAATTAGGCATAGTGCTAGAAGCTGAAGTAAGCAATCGAAAACTGACCACTAGCTAGATAAACTACGCACTTCAGTGATGATGAAGTGTATTCCATGACGCTCGCACATTATCTTGCAAATCGACATCGCTACGAGTTCATCGTGGTCGTCGCACTGCTGTTGCTAATAGTGGTGACTAATGTCACTACTATTGGTATGGAGTATGAACGCGATGGGGTTGGTCAGGGTTGGCGCGAAGCCTGGGCCACTGAATCAACCTCAGTATTCACTTTAGGAGTCTTGCTGCTGCCATTGTTCTTTTTTTTGGATCGCCTGGATCTTACTTTGACGAATTTTCGGCAGAAAGCAGTGTGGTTGCTGCCAATTTTTTTGAGCTTCTCGCTCCTGCATGTTGCCGGTTTCGTTGCGTTGCGGAAAATGTTGTGGGCGATGGGCGGTCAACAATACACCTTTGATCCGCTGCTGCTTGGTCTCGTTTATGAACTACGAAAAGACTTCCTCGACTTCCTTATAATTATCTCTCTTTTCTATAGTTATCAGTTCGTTGTTGACCGCTTGCGTGGTGAGGCCCGCTTTCTTGATGAAGAGAATCAGCAACAGGACATTAAGCGCATGCAGTTTCTGGTCAAGATGCTGGACCGTGAATATCTGGTCAAAGTGGATGACATCGATTGGGTCCAGTCCGCGAGCAACTATGTTGTATTGCATTGTGGTGAGCGGCACTATCCGATGCGCCAGACTCTGAAGAGTCTGAACGAAGAGTTGAGTGATTCTCAATTCATGCGTGTGCATCGAACCGCCATTGTCAATTTGCAACGGGTAGCCGACATTCAGGAAAAAGGCGACCTGGGTATTCACTTAACGAGCGGAGAGTTGGTGCCACTGAGTAAAACCTATCTTCCAGATCTGCGCAATGCTCTGTCTGGAACTGAAACTGCTGTTTCGGTTTCAGTAACTTAATCCCCCAAACTCAAGATTTCATCCCTATTAGGGAGAGTTTCGTCCCTAAGCCCGTCCCTCTGTGTATTTTCCGGCGTCTAAGCAGGCAAACAAGCTAGGCTGGTCATCAAGTAATTGCGATCAGGATTTTAAGGATAGGGAAAATGAGAAGAAACGATTGGCTAAGTTGCGCACTGCTGTTGGTGGCATTGTCGAGCTATATAACCGGTGCTCCTGCAACAGCGTCCGAAAGCTATGGTGGGCATGGTGGAACTCAATTCACGGAGCTGGCCCAGATCACACCACGAAACGTGGATGCGGTCGAAGTTGCCTGGAGTTTCCGCACCGGTGATCTGACCGAGGGTTTTACCCGCAAACGCCATTCCATGCAGACTCATCCCATTTTTTGGGACGGTAAGCTCTATGTCAGCACCAGCAGCAATTGGGCTCTGGCAATTGATGCGGCAACGGGGCAAGAGATCTGGCGCTTCGATGCGCAACTGCCGAAAGACATAGGCTATTCTGAAAGCGCCTCTCGCGGCCTGAGTATTTGGCACGGTGACAGTGTGGTCTGTCCCGACCGCGTGTTTCTCGGCACCCTGGTAGGTGAGGTGATCGCACTGCACGCGCAAACTGGCGAACCTTGTGCTGATTTTGGCCGCGCCGGCCGAGTCAATATGGCGGAGGGCGTTGGAGAGGTCAGCTATGGTGATTATGGCATTACTTCACCGCCCGCAGTGCTCGGAAATCAGTTAATCGTCGGCTCCGCAATCGGTGACAATCGAGCCGCGCGACTGGAACGCGGCATCGTTCGCTCATTGGACGTGCGCACGGGAGAGATAAACTGGCTGTGGGATCCTATACCAGGCGATTCCAGTGATCCGGCGTTTACAAGCTGGGAAGAGGGCAGTGCGAGTCGCACCGGGGCAGCAAACGTCTGGCCACCAATCAGCGTGGATGCAGAGCGAAACCTTGTCTATCTTTCCACCGGTTCACCCAGCCCCGATTTTTATGGTGGGGAACGGCTTGGTGATAACAACTACGCTAATTCGCTGGTTGCCTTGCATGGCACGACTGGAACTGTCGTTTGGCACCAACAACTGGTGCATCATGATTTATGGGACTACGACATTCCTTCGCAACCGACACTTACTGAAGTGACGCTGGAAGGTGAAGTTCGCTCAGCAGTCATGGTCGTTACCAAGACAGGCATGTTGTTCGCTTTTGATCGGGATACCGGAACGCCTCTATATGAGTTGATAGAAAAGCCGGTACCAGCTACCGATGTGGCAGGTGAACGCATTTCACCTACACAACCGTTTTCCGCATTTCCACCATTGGCGGGTCAGGACGCGATAACACTCGATGATACATTTGGACTCACCTGGTTCGATAAGCGCAGTTGCAATCGAGTAGTGCGCGAGTTCCGGTCCGAAGGTTTGTTCACCCCACCCAGCCTGCAGGGGACGATTCTAAATCCCAGTTATGGCGGGGGTGCGAACTGGGGTGGTATCGCAGTCGATACAGATCGGCAAATTGGCATCGTGCGAGTGAATCAAATACCGGCCCTGGTGCAACTGATTCCTCGCGATCGTGCACAGGCAATCATCGATGCCGGTGACTATGGGGACTGGGAAATTGCCAGGCAGACTGGCACACCCTATCTGATGGCCCGGCGTATCTTTCTTTCTTCCCTGGGCTTGCCTTGCACCAAGCCACCCTGGAACAAACTGGTTGCCGTCGACCTCAGTGCAGAGGAAATCCTTTGGGAAGTGCCATTAGGCACTATCCGCGATCTGGCGCCTGGTATTGTGCCCAACTTTAACTGGGGCGCGCCTGGATTGGGAGGTCCGCTTATTACCGCCTCAGGGCTAGTTGTGATTGGTGCGACGACAGAATACGCATTGCGCATCTTTGATATCACTAACGGCGAGGAGTTAAGAAAATTCGACTTGCCCACTGCGGCGATGGCGACACCGATGAGCTATGAGTTAAATGGCAGGCAGTACATTGCTGTTGCCGTTGGCGGGCATGACAATCTTGATATGCCACGTGGCGATTACATCTATGCGTTCGCCTTGCCAGAGTGAGTTAAGGGCATGGTTAAGCTATGTGGGAGGATCGCAATCCTCCCATTGATTGGTTTAATCAGTCATCGAGGCCAAACGTGTAAACCACGTTACCCGATGCAATAGTGACATATTGTTCACCATCCACAGAGAAGGTCATTGGTGCAGCGTGCACGCGGCGACCCAGCGAGATGTTGAATAATTCTTCACCGGATTCCGCATCCAATGCGAAGAAATAACCATCGGCGCTGCCGGTAAAAACCAGACCGCCTGCCGTGGTGGTGATACCTGCCGAGGACCTGGGCATAATGGGGAACTCCCATTCGATTTCTGCCGTGGTTGGATCGATGGCACGAATCGCGCTGTAGAATGCATCCATAGGCTGGGTATAGCGACCTCCACCACCGGTAAAGCGCTCACCTTCTTCGTAATCTTCATCCCGTTTGAAGAATTCCTGTTCGCCATCGAATGAGGTGACATAAAACAGACCCGTGTCCTGGCTGTAACCTGGTGAGTACCAGTTGGTTGCACCAACGATGGGAGGTGACACCATGATACCTTCATAAGTTGGTGCCATGCCTGGCACGCGAATAGGGGCACCGGTAACTGGGTCGAGGCCTTCTGCCCAGGTTACCGTGGCGAATGGCTTGCCAAACAGAAACTGACCATTGCGACGATCCAGGGTATAGAAAAAACCATTGCGGTTTGCCCACAACATGGCAGGCACTTCCTCACCATCGATTTCTATATCTGCCAGAATGGGAATCTGGATCGAGTCATAGTCGTGAACATCGTGAGGGGTAAACTGGAAATACCATTCCAGCTCACCGGTGTCGCCATTCAAGGCAACCACGGAATCTGAATACAGGTTGTCACCGAGGCGCACATCACCGTTCCAGTCAGGCCCCGGGTTTCCCGTTCCCCAATAGATTTGATTGAGTTCGGGGTCATAAGAGCCGGTAATCCAGGTTGCGGCGCCGCCAGTTTTCCAGGAATCATCAGACCAGGTATCGTTGCCAAATTCTCCAGGGCCAGGTATCACATATTGACGCCATTCCAGCTCCCCAGTCGCGGGATCATAGGCATCAATAAAGCCTCGAATACCAAACTCGCCCCCAGCAATCCCGGTAACCACTTTGTCTTTTACGATAAGCGGAGCGGCAGTCTTACTGTAGCCGGAATCATAAGGAGCAACTTCTACATCCCACAATAAATTGCCCGTGCGCGCATCAATGGCAACAAGATGTGCATCCAGGGTAGACATAAACAAGGTTTCACCAAGAATCGCTACGCCACGATTGTTGCGACCACAGCAGATGCGCAGGTCATCGGGCATCTCATGGTCATAGCGCCAATACTCGCGGCCGGTGCGGGCATCGACAGCGACCACGTTGCTGGGTGCTTCGGTAATGAACATGATGCCGTCGACAACCAGGGGTACAGTTTCGGCGCGATCGATCACCGGAATCTGGTACGCCCACTTCATCTCCAGCTGATCGACGTTTTCGGTGTTGATCTGGTCTAACAGGCTATAGCGTTGACTGTCCAGGGTGCCGGAGTACATTAACCAGTTGTTAGGTTCATTGCGCGCATCGACTAAACGCTCCCAGGTAATCGGGGAGAAAGCGGGCGTAATGACGGTCGAAAACTGATCTTCCTGGGCAAATAACGGGTTCAGGAAAGCAAGACCTAATGCTGTACAGATGGTTTTTTTCATTGGGGTAGTACCTCACGGCGTAAGGAGAACAAATAGGCGACCAGATCATCGAGTTCGCTGTCGTTGAGTTCTCCTTCGTAACTGGGCATGGTGGATTCTTCCACTCGTTGGTAGTTTTGAATTTGGCTTTTGCGAAACGACCAGAGGTTTTCCTCTTCGTCCATGATACGCAGAGCGAAGCTGTCTTCTCCCATGCGAAAACCTTCTCGTAGTTCGCCGTCGGGACCAGTCACGCGCAGGGTCCACCAGCGAGGGGCGACTTCTTCGTGAGGATTGGTCATGGAGAGCAGCAAGTCTTCCGGCGTATTGTCTTCACCGATTCGTGAAAGATCGGGACCCATGCGACCACCGGAACCATTCACCATGTGGCAGCTGGCGCAATCACCTTTGCCTGTGAACAAATCGGCGCCTCGACCAGCATCGCCGTCGAGTACCACGGAGCTTGGGTCATAGCGCAAGGAATCAATATAAGCCACCAGTTGCCATACCGTAGCATCGGGCACATCGGGCGCAACCGGCAACATAGCGGTGCCTTGTACTCCATTACGTATTACATTGAAGATACCAACATCGGTGCTGGCATTACGGAGTCGGCCAGTCAGATTGGGCCCGCCTGCTTCGTCATTGCCCGTGGCATCGAAGCCATGGCAACGGGAGCATTGGCGCTCGAAATAGCGCTCACCCATGCGAATATCCACGGCAGTGTTGTAGAGATTGCCCGCGTCTTCGGCAATGCTGTGTGGGGTGTGCTGCGCGATGCCTGCCAATGCCAGCGCGCACAGCGCTGCCAATAGCCTGGGGCGTCGCGATAAGGTGGAGCTAACTCTCATACTCACTCCTGTGTTGTTATTGTGCTGGTGAGAAGGGTCAGGATGGCCCGAATAGTCAGGGCTATACGCGTCCTAGTGTATCACCCGCCGATTCGGATGCAATGGAACCGATAAGAGCTGCGCAGTATTAGAGGGAGTAGTTCTCCTTTCTCAGTTCGAAGACCACGTAGTCGAATTTTACATCGCCGTGCATGCGGAAAAACTCTCCGTCCCGTTTTACTCCGCCAATCTTTTGCACCGCTTTCTGTGACCGCATATTATCGGAGCCAACCCAGAACAGTACTGTGTCAACAAAGGTAAAGGCATGTTCCAACATAAGTTTCTTTACTTCTTTGTTGTAACTGCCGCCCCAATAGTCGCGACCAAGAAACGTCCAGCCGATTTCTATCTCGCTGCTTTCAGCATCATAGTCGTGGTAGCGACTGGAGCCGATCAGGGCGCCTGAATCTCTATCGACAAAGGTGAATGCGCTACGGCACTTGATAGCATCATCGAAGAAAGCTCGAAATTGTTCTTCCTGATAGCGATCGGTAGCTGGGTGTTGCTCCCAGACCAAAGGGTCGCTCGCTATCGCATACAGGCCGGGCCAGTCCTCTACTGTGATCGGGCGAACGGTGAGTCGGGGACCTTCAAGAGTGGGTTGTAGATTGGGATTGGACATGAAGCTCTCCTTGTCTTGTTTGAATCATTACCTGGGAGGTAATTGATAGCATAACCCGCACAGCGCAAGATGGCGCTCATGGAATAAATCGAATGTTCACTAATTCTGTTCGTCCATGGGGGAACTGATATGAAACACCAGAAAAT
Source organism: Pseudomonadales bacterium (assembly GCA_028281635.1). Lineage (GTDB taxonomy): Bacteria > Pseudomonadota > Gammaproteobacteria > Pseudomonadales > Pseudohongiellaceae > UBA9145. The sequence goes on from JANQJM010000219.1 coordinate 16,231, forward strand.
GCTTGCCATTATACTCTTGATCCCATTCTCACTGCTCAGCCTCTATGCCGTTATAGAGGTAGGTTACATAGGCATCTTTGATTACCACCGGCACAGTCCTGCCGGTTGGCAGGTCTTCACCGATCTCGTCATCGCACTGGTTCTGGTGCTCACCTGGATGATTCCCCAGGCTAGACGAGAAGGGCGCAATCCCTGGCCTTGGGTTGCTATCACTTTGTTTCTTGGATCTATCGGGCCGCTGCTTTATCTTGCTACCGCCAGGGCGGCAAATGCGGTAGATGCGGAGCCGATATCGGTCTCGGCTAGCTAGTCTGGGAATTGTATTGAATGAGGTCCCAAAGGTTGCCGTAAAGATCAGCGAATACGGCAACCACCCCGTAGTCATGTTGCTGTGGCTCGCGCACAAACTCTACGCCGCTTTCCGTGTAGCGATTAAAATCATGCCAGAAATCGTCGGTTTTCAAGAACAGGAATACCCGCCCACCCGTTTGATTGCCGATAGCGGCTTTCTGATCCTCATCTGATGCCTGCGCCAGCAATAACATTGTGCCACCCGAGTGTTGTGGCTTTACCAGTACCCAACGCTTGTTTTGTTCTGGAAGTTCCGTGTCTTCAACCAATTCGAAGCCGAGTCTGTTGACGTAGAAGTCGATTGCGTCGTCATAGTTTTCGACAACCAAAGTGATGTGTGCAATGTCTTGTTTCAATGGGCGGCGATACTCGCTTTATTGCTATGTCCGTTTGGCGACCTCGATGTTGATGAATTCTGGTAAGTAGGAGGGTGTACAGTTTTTGGCAACAGGTTCATCTTTGTACAGTTCAAGTTTCTTTCCAAGTTTAACGCAACGGGCTCGCAGCTTAGGTTCAAAGACTCCTATCCATCCTGCGCAGAAATTCATTGCCCATTGCACGTCTGGGTCCTCTTTTCCCATGGTCTTTTCCAAAATTTCGAGAAGCTCAGCACTGTTTTCCTGAATCTTTCCCATCCAGCGCAATCGTGCCTGGTGGTACCAGAACCAGCGCCGCAACATCGGAGATGAATGCTGTTGCCAGCCCTCCATTAAGGCGATGAGATTCTTGTCTTTGGTCAGCTGATTTGCCAGCAGCCAGACACTGAGTTGATTGCGCTCGCTTTCGTTGTGCTGGAGTAGATCAGCGGCTATGTTGTCGATATCTTTCTCGGAGAGCTGCTTTTTGTCGAGGATAAGAGTGGCCAGCAAGCGAGCAAAGTAGTCGCCATGCTTCCACAACTCCAGCGCCAGGTCGTGATCCAGTTTAATTGCTTTGGCAAGCTTCTTTATATCGCCGAACTTCGTTACATCTGAAAGCTCAGCAATGAGTTTTTTGGCTTTGGAGCTGAGGGCCATTGTTTTTCACGTTCACTTTTGCCGTTGAGGTAAAAAAGACTGAAAGCCACCATAGGCCATGCGTTGTGCATCAAAGCCGGACTCGACAGCGGACATCAGCTCTCCCATGCGTGGATCGGCAGCTACTTTTTCGTTGGCCAAATCCCGGGCCTCCCGTGATTCGAAAACTACCCAGCCAAACAATACGGTTTCATCGTCGTTTGCATTGATCACGTCGGGGAAGGGCCGTGTGCCTTCCAATTGCATATCGTCACCGGTGCATTCCCAGTAGTCGATGGCGCCATATTCTTTCCATATACCGGCTATCGTTGTGGCAAGGTGTTTGTAGTCTTCCAAACAGTCATTGGGAATAGGGTGTACAAATCCATCGACGTAATGAGGCATGGTGTTTCCTCGTCATTGTTGTATCAGATTCTCATACTAGCCGTTAATGATGGACATACCCATCTCATCATAGCGCTCCCCTTTGACTCGATCGGCCAGTGCATCCAGAGAGGCTAACTCTTCAGTTGAAAGATTGACCTCATAGGCTCCAAGATTAGATTTAAGGTTTTCCAGTTTAGTCGTTCCTGGAATTGTCAGGACATGTTCACCACGACCAATCACCCAGGCCAGGGCAACCTGGGCCGATGTGCAGGACTTGGAGGTCGCTATGGTCTCAATCTCATCAACGAGCGCGACATTCGCTGCATAGGCTTCACCCTGGAAGCGTGGGTTAGTGGCGCGCCAGTCACCTGCGTCCAGTGACTCAGTTTTGAATCGACCGGAGAGCATGCCCCGGCCTAATGGGGAGTAGGCGGTGAGGGAAGCGCCTACTTCAAGACAGGCTGGAATAATGTCCGCCTCGATGTCCCGCGCGAATATGGAATATTCAGATTGCACTGCTGAAATGGGATGAACTTTCGCTGCCCGGCGAATCGTGTCACCTGCCGCCTCGGAAAGACCGATGGCCCTCACTTTACCTTCAGCTACCAGTTCCGCCATAGCCGCCACACTTTCCTCGATTGGGGTAGCGGGATCGACGCGATGTAAATAGTAGAGATCGATCACATCAGTCTTCAGTCGCTGCAAGGAACCTTCAACAGCACGTCGACAATTGTCACTGGAACCATCAATGCCAAGGCGATCCCCCGTCTCCCAGTCGCGGGTAGGACCCCATTTGGTGGCGATAAAAACCCGATCACGCCGGTCGACGAAGGCTTCGCCGAGCAGCGATTCATTGGCACTTTGAAAACCATACATCTCTGCGGTGTCGAGATGTACCACGCCCAGTTCAATGGCTTTATGCAGCAATTTAACTGCTTCAGCTTTCTCGGTAGGCGGTCCATAGAATTCGGACAGACCCATACAACCAAGTCCGATTACTGGGAGTTCTATCTGGGTATTGCCGAGAGTTCGTTTCTTCATTCATTTATTCCGTAATTGTGTTGTATCTACCAGTTCCGACAGATGATCAGACGATATGTCCCACCCAACGCCCAGCAAGCATTACGCCGCACCATAAGAATAGAGAGAGGAAGCCTGCGGCTTTGACCCGAGCTGGAGTGGCAATAGCAGTGTCCCATTGATCTACGTGGCGATACACCTTGAAGTGAAAGTAAGTCATGTTGGCACCAGCCAGTGCAAGCAGTACCAGCTTCCAGAGGAAGGCTGGATTCTCCAGGTGCCCGGCGGCACGGGTAATGAACATGCCAAGTCCGGTTATAGCGGCAACAACAAAGGCGCCCCAGGTCCAGCGAACAAGATCACGGTTCAGCGTGGATATGGGAGTGTCCGTCACCGCTACCCCAATTAAACGCAAATCTACCCAGGCAATTGAACCAACCACCATGCTGGCGGCGATGACATGGATGGTTTCCAGGGTTGGGAACCAGTTTGTAGCGGCGATGATCTGGGATAGCCCCCAGTTTTCCACACCGACCCAAAAGCTGTACTCGGAGCCATCGAAATAGGGCTCCATATACCACAGTGGATATTCCAGATACTCGAGATAGGCGATCCAGCGGCCGCCGGTACACACCATGATCCACAAGCCGATAGAAATGATGGCGATAGCTCGCGCGGGCCATTTCTTGTTGGTTTGTTCCCAGTAGCCAGCTTGTCGCTTATGCATCCAATAGAAGAAACCAGTTAACAGAATCGCTGGGATGAGAAAGGCCATCTTGGACGCGAAGACGGGATTGTTGAAATAGCGATTGGGACGACCAAAAATAAAGAACGCGCCGGAGATCAGATTGCTCACCAGCGCCAGCCAGAACCAGGGCACGACACGATTGGTCATCTCAGTGAGATTCTGTGAGGGCAAGACCAAACCAAGTGTCCGCAGGTTGAGCAGCACGGCGGTTCCCATCACCACGGCAATCCCAAGGATATGCACAGTTTGAATGATAGGAGGAAAATTGGGGATGTTATTGAGTGCCCATAAGGCGCCACGCTGCAAAAACGAATCTGTTAGCAGTGGAGCTAGGCTGGTAAAAAAATCGGGCATGGATTTAGTGTTGTTTGTTGGTCTTACCCGTTAATGGACGATTACCCTGACTCGAAATTCGAACTTGCCCTATAAATGCTTGTCGGTAACAGCACCTTCAGAAGCAGAAGTGACTGATGACGCATACTTGGCCAGTACGCCTCGCTTGTATCTGGGCTCTGGTTTATTCCAGTTGGCCAGGCGCTGTTGAATTTCTTCGTCACTAAGCTCAAGGGTTACGGTATTCGCTACCGCATCGATAGCGATACGATCCCCATCTTGCACGATCGCAATAGGGCCACCTTCAAAAGCCTCTGGGGTCACGTGTCCCACAACGAAGCCGTGGCTGCCTCCGCTGAAACGGCCATCGGTGATTAAGGCCACGCTTTCGCCGAGGCCTTTACCCATAATGGCGGAAGTAGGAGAAAGCATTTCTCGCATGCCCGGTGCGCCTTTTGGCCCTTCGTAGCGAATGACGAGCACATCATCTTCGACCACGGTTCCATCCAATATGCCTTTAAGGCAGTCTTCTTCGGATTCGAAGACGCGGGCATTACCAGTGAAGGAAAGCCCCTCTTTACCAGTGATCTTGGCAACTGCTCCGGTTGGGGCCAGGTTGCCGCGCAATATGCGTAGATGGCTGTCTTTTTTAATGGGCTTATCGAGAGGACGAATGATGTCCTGACCTGCTGGATAGAATTCCACCTCAGCCAGGTTTTCCGCTAGCGTCTTTCCGGTGACAGTCATGCAGGAACCATCCAACATGCCGGCTTCCAGCATGGTTTTCATTAAGGGCTGGATGCCACCGATCTTGATGAGTTCAGACATGAGGTAGCGGCCGCTGGGTTTAAGGTCGGCAAGCATCGGAATGTCTTTGCCGATGCGATTAAAATCGTCCAACTCCAACTCGACACCCATGGTGTGAGCCATAGCCAGTAGATGCAGCACTGCGTTGGTCGATCCACCCAGTGCGATGGTGACCTTGATGGCGTTTTCGAATGCTGAGCGGGTCATGATGTCGGAGGGTTTAATATCATGCTCCAACAGATACATGATGGCCTCACCAGCGCTCAGGCAATCGTTCACTTTTTCCTGGGAGATAGCATCCTGGGCGGAGCTGTTGGGCAGGCTCATCCCCATGGCTTCGATAGCGGAGGCCATGGTGTTTGCCGTGTACATGCCACCGCAGGAACCGGGCCCGGGAATTGCGGTGTCTTCAATCTGTTTGAGTTCGATATCGGAGACCTTGCCAGCGGCATGACCGCCCACGGCTTCAAACACCGAGATGATATTGGTGTGATTAGGGCCAGGTTGAATAGTACCGCCATAAATGAAGATAGAAGGGCGGTTGAGTCGGGCGATGCCCATCATCTGTCCGGGCATATTCTTGTCGCAGCCTCCGATCGCGATAACGGCATCGTGGCCCATGCAACCAGAAACGGTTTCGATGCTGTCGGCGATGACTTCACGGGAAACCAGCGAATATTTCATGCCCTCGGTCCCCATGGAGATGCCATCGGAGATAGTCAGCACGTTATAGATGATGCCCTTGCCGCCGGCCGCATCGGCTCCCTTGTTAACGTCTTCCGCAAGCTTGTTGATGTGCATATTGCAGGGCGTGACCATGCTCCAGGTTGAGGCGATGCCGATTTGGGGTTTCTCGAAATCCGCATCCTCAAAGCCCACGGCGCGCAACATCGCCCGGCTGGGTGCTTGTTCAACGCCATCAACTACAATTTTAGAATGTTTGCGTAAGTCCTTGTCAGTCATAGGAAATCCAATTTTTCTTGAGAAAATGCCTGAAGTGTCACACAGCCCGTTCGCAACGTAAATCTGCCGGGCTGGGAGAGGGCGCTACTATACAACAGGCCGCCGGGCCTAGCCTAGGCATGCTGAGCGATGTCGATGATGAGGTCCGAAAACGGCCAGTTTCCGCCTTCAAAAAGAGTATGATGGTGCCCATCAAGGAGTTAACGATGACGGCACAGACACTACTCAATCCAGACGATTATGAAGATGCACGGCAAGCACGGGATCCCCGGTTTGACGGTCGCTTTTTCGTGGGGGTACTCACCACGGGCATTTATTGTCGGCCAGTGTGCCCTGTGCGCATTCCCAAAAAGGAAAACGTGCAGCTCTACAAATCCGCTGCGGCGGCAGCTGCGGCTGGTTTTCGACCCTGTTTGCGCTGTCGACCAGAATCCTCTCCTGGCACTCCTGCCTGGAGCGGTTCTTCCTGGAAAGTTTCCCGCGCCTTACAGCTCATCGACCAAGGATTTCTGGATAGTGCTTCTATCGATGAGTTAGCGGCTCAGCTAGGTGTTGGTCCACGGCAGTTAAGCCGTCTCTTTAATGAACATCTGGGTGCCTCCCCGGTGGAAGTTGCGCAAACCCGGCGCCTGCATTTTGCCAAGAAGCTATTGGATGAGACCGATATGAATTTTACCGAGATCTGTTTCGCTTCGGGTTTCGGCAGCGTACGGCGGTTTAATGCGGTGTTTAACAAGATCTACGGTCGATCCCCGAAACAATTACGTGAAAAGCGCAAAACAAAACAGGACAAGCCGAAGGGCATACACATCACTCTTAGCTATAGACCACCCTATGACTGGCAAGCTGTACTGGCGTTCCTGGCTTATCGCGCCATTCCCGGTGTGGAGTGGGTAACGGAAGACAGTTATAGCCGAAGCTTCGTGTTGGATGAGGTACAGGGTGATTTCCATGCCCAGTTCTCAAAAGATAAGAATCTCATTGATGTCACCATCAACTATTCTGAATCGCGCCACTTGTACCACATTATTGATCGCATCAAGTCTATCTTCGATCTAAGAGCAGACAGTGAGCAAATTGCCCAACACCTGGGTAAAGACAAATTGCTCAAGCCTATGGTAAGGCGGTTTCCAGGTTTGCGGGTACCCGGTTGCTGGGATGGTCTGGAAGTGGCAGTGAGGGCGATCCTTGGCCAACAGGTCACTGTGAAAGCGGCGTCTACACTGGTTTCCAGAATCGTACACAGACATGGCGAAGCTTATGAAAGCAGTAATCCGAATCTCACTCACACGTTTCCAACGGCGGTGGCGCTAAAAGATGGCGATCTTGGTGATTTAGGTATTGTGGGCGCGCGTATTGACGCCATTCAGTCTCTTGCCGCGAAGGTCGATGAAGGCCTACTAAAAATCGATTGCAGTGTAGATACCGAAGACTTCATCAATAGTATTTGTGAGATCAAAGGTATCGGTGAGTGGACGGCACACTACATAGCCATGCGCGCGCTGAATGATCCCAATGCCTTTCCACATTCCGATTTAATCCTCAGGCGCGCAGCGGCGGAGAAAGCAGGGGAGACCCTGACGTCGAAACGGCTGCAGGAGCGAGCAGAAGCCTGGCAACCCTGGCGTGCCTATTCCGTTATCCTGCTGTGGCGTCATCACAGTTGGAAGAAACAGAATTCTTGAATTATTTACAGGACTATTCCCATGACTACTTACTATCACTACTACGATTCTCCAATTGGAAAACTATTGCTGGCTGGCGATGAAAACGCGCTGACCCTGCTGGGATTCCCCGGTGGGTCCATGGCTCGACGTCATGAAGCGGACTGGGTGGAAAAGAAATCGGTGTTCAGGCCAGTGATCAAACAACTGGATGAGTACTTTGCGGGCAAACGTACTGAATTCGATTTGCCACTGTCTCCTGAGGGCACAGAGTTCCAGCAGACAGTGTGGCAGGCCCTAACCGAAATTCCCTACGGTGAAACCTGGAGTTACGGGCAACTGGCGAAGCATATAGGCAAGCCCAAGGCGTCCCGGGCAGTAGGAGCGGCCAATGGTATTAACCCCATTCCTGTCATTATTCCCTGCCACAGAGTAATCGGTAGCAATGGCAAGCTGACAGGATTTGGTGGAGGTTTAGAAACCAAGTCCTACTTGCTGAATCTGGAAGCTGGTGCGCGAGCGCCGGAGCTGAATTTCGCGTAGAACGCTGCGTTTCTGCACCAGAGCGCATATGGCGAGTAAGCATAAAGCGTACCCTAAGCGAGAAAGCGCATATAAAAAGTGGAACCTTGGCAGTCCCCGGTTGTCGCAGATAGTAGACCACGTACTAATCATGGCAATCTGCTTAAGCTGGGGTCGAAAGCAGGGTGGCGGCAAGCAATAAACAGTTTGGAAAAACAACGTTATATCAACAAGATGTAAGTCTGGGGGAGGGTGACGATTCTCAGTGGGATGATGCCGAGAATCAGCAATCACCTGCCCTGGGGGAGTTTGAGCTGCCTGACGATTCGCGGCTGCATCAGTTCGGTGAATTCGGAGAACTAATAGATCAGTCCGCTGGTGATGGGGCTGCTCAGACCGCAGCAGAACCCACGATCCCCTCCCTTGATGCCTCCAACGACAATTCCTTCCTCGATAAGGAAATAGACTCTCAACTTCTTGCTCTATTGCAAGGTCTGGCGGATCGCCGCCTGCTGCTAGCGGGCCTTGTCTGCAGCTTGATTTTTCATTTGATTGTGGGCGGGGTACTAATCAATCTCGAACCCGAAGAACAAGTGGTGAGCCTACCTATGCAGGTGGTGCAGGTACGCTTGCTTCCAGAAAATCCTCTGCTGGAAACTCTGGAGGAGGTTGAAGATACTGAAGAGATCATTGCAGAAGTAGAAGAAGTCGCTGAGCCCTTAACAGAGGAATTGATCGAAGAGCCTGAGTCAGTAGTCGAAGCAGAGAGTCCTGCCGAACTGATCGCGGAGACAGTACAGGAAACTGGAGCGTCAGCAGAGAACATTGATCCAGCGGAGCCTGACCAGCCATTGCCTATGCCTTCTCTCGATGTCATTCAAAGTGCCATCCAGCAGGATTTCACCGAGCAGCAGCTGGAAGATCGCAGTTGGGCTTCCACCTGTACCAGCCTGCAACGTCAGAGCGGGGTTGTAGGCTGTGTATCTCAGGAAGAACCGAATTTTGCGGGTATAGAACAGTCTCCGGAGTCCCGCGCAATTTACGAGTTTCATAACCCGGTCGTGGAGCGCAGCAGAACAGAACGTAGCATTAGCACCATCGCCACTAACTCAGCCCTGTTGGCAGCTAACCTGGCCACTGCTGATATTCCCGAGGGGCTGGGGGATTTAATGATGACCGAGTTAGAGAGCACCATCACGTTTTACTCCAATTCCGGAAACCGCGCTCTCAACCATATGAATGAGATGGTAGATCAAAGTGACGCCGCACTGATCAGTCGTTCTCTGTTCGATCCCTGGGTTCGTTTACAAATACAAAAACAACAGCAGAGACGCTATTACACACGCCAGGATCTTCAACGCATGGCGGAGTGCAGTTCGCTGAAGATTTTTGTATTGGCAGCCACTGAGTTAGAAAAATTTGCCGATTGCACAACGAGAGAAGGGAACTTGCTGTTTCGTTTATTACCCTTGTTGCTGTGATTTCGGTTTTTAATCCCGTTGAAAAAAGGTTGGAACAAACTTCGTATTGCGCTGTATAATGCGCGCTCCTTATCTCAAGGAACCTTTCCAAGGAACCCCTCCAAGGAGAAACGGCCAATGAAGCTAATCAATCTATTCAAACTACGACTGGATCCTGGCGTATCAGCAGGAATCGTAGCGGCCTAAGTCATTCAGCGGTTAGCGCACTCGTAAGTTCTTCTCAGTACAGCTGGTTTTTCTCTACGCTGTAACTCGCACTCAATCTGTTGTCTGGCTGTTACTAAACAGGCCACGCCACACCCTTTTCAGCACAACTGGGTACAGTTGTGTCAATCCATTGCTATGGAATGAGTTATGACAACAGCAGTAAACAAAACATCAAAAATCAGCGACGCCTGGAGCTTGTTCAAGCAAGCAGTAGCGGGCAACTCAGATATCGATTACACCCAGGGCTCCATTGGTCGAGTCACTGTGCTTCTGGCTATTCCAATGATTCTGGAAATGGCCATGGAATCAGTGTTCGCCATCGTGGATATCTTTTTCGTGTCGGGATTAGGCACAGCAGCAGTGGCAACGGTTGGACTCACAGAGGCGGTGATTACGCTGCTCTATGCAATTGCCATTGGTCTGTCCATGGGCGCTACTGCCATGGTGGCACGACGCATCGGTGAAAAGGATCCAGAGGCGGCCGCAGTTGCTGCAGGACAGGTGATGTGGATCGGTGTGTTCGTCTCAATCGTGGTAGGTCTTATCGGCATCTTCTTTGCCCGTGAGATTTTGCAACTGATGGGCGCGGAAGCTGCAGTCATCGAAACCGGAGAAAACTATACCCGTCTGATGTTCGGAGCCTGTTTCACTATCGTGTTTTTGTTTCTGATCAATGCGATTTTCCGTGGAGCTGGCGATGCCACCATCGCCATGCGCGCATTGTGGCTGGCCAATGGCATCAACATCGTGCTGGATCCCTGTTTGATTTACGGCTACGGACCATTCCCTGAACTGGGAGTAACCGGTGCCGCCGTTGCAACAAACATCGGGCGCAGTATCGGTGCTTTGTATGGGCTGTATTTCTTGTTGAGTAAACATGGGCGGATTCAACTGCATCTCAAAGAGATGGGGCTGCGTTTAGAAATTGTTTGGTCTCTGGTTCGAATCTCCATTGGGGGTATAGCCCAATTCCTGGTGGCGACGGCAAGCTGGGTGTTCTTGATGTCGATCGTATCTGATTTTGGCAGCCAAGCTGTCGCAGGCTACACCATTGCGGTTCGTATCGTGATGTTTAGCATCTTGCCAGCCTGGGGGCTGAGTAACGCTACAGCCACCCTGGTTGGTCAGAACCTCGGTGCTGGGCTGGCGGAACGCGCCGAGCAGACCACGTGGAAGATTGCACAGTACAACGCAGGGTATATGGCTTTTGCCGCTGTGATGATGTTGCTGTTTACCCGACCTATCGCGCTCTTTTTCTCTGATGATCCTGAGGTGCTGAGTTATGCGGTAGAGTGCTTGCGCATTTTTGCTTATGGCTACGTGGGTTGGGGATTCGGCATGGCTGTCATTCAGGCCTTTAATGGGGCAGGTGACACCATGACACCGACCTACATCAATGTCTTGTGCTTCTGGGTTGTGCAAGTACCGTTGGCCTATGGATTAGCGCTGACTCTTGGACTGGGGCCTGTTGGCGTGTTCTGGGCAGTGTTTACTGCTGACATCCTAAGCTGCGTTGTCGGCGTTTTGGTGTTTCGTCGCGGCACCTGGAAAACACGTACTGTGTGACTTCAACGTTATTGGGAAAGTTCTCAATCACTAAATGACGTATTGGTGTTGCCATGAATCGAGTTGAAGGAAAGACTGCTCTCATAACGGGGTCAGCTCAAGGCATCGGAAAAGCGATTGCCCAGTTGTTCGTGGCTGAAGGAGCTAGTGTTATTGTCTCAGATATCAATGACGAACTAGGGCATGAGACGGCAACGCAGTTGGGTGTCAACGCGGAGTATCTACACCTTGATGTGTCTAGTGAAGCTGATTGGGAGACTTGCGCGGATCACATTAACCAAAAACATGGATTGCTGGACATTCTTGTCAACAATGCCGGGATTACTGGATTCACCGAATCTGAGGGGCCTCATGATCCCGAAAATCTGGATTTGGAGAGCTGGCACAGAGTTCATGAGACCAATCTTCATGGGACAGCTCTGGGTTGCAAGTATGGTATCCATCTGATGAAAGCTTCCCAAAGTGGCAGCATCGTTAACATCTCATCACGGTCCGGGCTGATAGGCATACCGGGAGCTGCCGCCTATGCCTCCAGCAAGGCTGCGGTCAGGAATCATACAAAAAGTGTGGCTCTCTACTGTGCTGAGAAAGGGTTCCCGATCAGATGTAATTCACTGCATCCTGCCGCTATCCTTACGCCAATGTGGGATGCAATGCTGGGTCAGGGAGAGCAGAGAGCGGCCTCTTTGCAGGCGATTACGGCTGACATTCCTATGGGGAAAATGGGAGAACCGATTGATGTCGCTTATGCGGCTTTGTACTTGGCGTCGGATGAGTCAAAATACCTGACTGGAACCGAGATAAATATCGATGGTGGCATTCTCGCCGGAAGCATTGCGGCGCCTGCCCAGGAGTGAAGTGCCGCTTTTGGTAGCCAGCGGTAGATCGAGAAGAAATGCAAAGTAGTCAACAACAAATCGTTACCCATGTGGCGAAATGGTTGGAGTCAGGCCAGGCGGTCTGGCTCTGCACCATTCTCAAAACCTGGGGTTCTTCACCACGGCCTATTGGCGCCATGATGGCCTGTACTCTTAATGGCGAACTGGTGGGTTCTATTTCCGGTGGCTGTATTGAAGAAGACTTTCTGGAGCAGCTCCAGGATGGCAGCCTTAAAACCCAATATGACGATGAAGGGGGTAAACCATTTATTGTGAAGTACGGCGTGACAGCCGAAGAGCAGGCTCGACTAAAACTGCCCTGTGGTGGTCAGTTGCATGTGCTACTGGAGTTTATCGAAGCAACTTCGGACAATCAGACTGTATTCAGTCGTCTGCAACGTGACCTGGAAAATCACTCAGGAGTGAGCCGTTTGGTCGATTTAAATTCAGGTGAAATCACAGCCAGTGACCAGAGTAGTGAGGAGGCAGTCGTCATCGAAAAGGGTTCGATGGTGCACAGTCTAAGCCCCATGTATCGGCTGTTATTGTTGGGTGCCGGTGACGTGGCTAAGTACGTCGCTGAGATGGCTTTGGCGTTGGAGTACGATGTCACGCTTTGCGATCCCCGGCCCAACTATCTGGATAACTGGCATGTGGACGGCGTTGAGAAAACTTCGCGCCTGCCTGATGATGTAGTGCGAGAGCGTTTCAACAATCCGTTCAGTGGCATCATTGCGCTGGCACATGATCCGCGTGTAGATGACATGGCTCTGATGGAGGCGCTGAAAACCGATGCCTTCTATGTAGGAGCTATGGGTTCTGAACGCACATCGGCGGCACGACGGGAACGGTTACCGGAACTCGGTCTGACAAAAGACGAAATCGATATTCTGCATGCGCCAATCGGGTTTCAGATTGAAAGTAAGACGCCGGCTGAAATCGCCATCTCCATCATGGCCGAAGTCACCGCTAAGCGTCACGGCGCGCTTTCTTAGTATAAGCTCCTGAGAGTAATCAACTCGATAGTAAGTCTGCTTTGTCTCTCAATTGACATGTTGCCTCTGTAAACTCCGTTTCCTGAATTACTGTCGGGGTCTCAAATGCAGTCAGCAGTTCATCACAGCTTTCCAGTTTTCCTTCTTCCTTTATTACTTTCTTTATTTGCCTGTTCCCTGGAAGTCCCCGCACCGGCACCGCCAGATGCGAAAGTGGTTTACGCTACCGCTGAAACCGATCCTGTGCGCAGTCGGGACGATGCGGCCGATGATCCCGCGATCTGGATTAATACCCAAAATCCCCAGGCCAGCCTAGTCATCGGGACTGATAAACAGTCTGGCATCGAAGTTTACGACCTGCAGGGGAACCGCGTGCAGTTTATTGCAGCGGGCCTGACCAACAATGTGGACCTACGACCCTTTCCAGCTGGCAGCGAGTGGTCGGCGCTGGCGGCAGCAAGCAATCGCAGCGCCAACACCATCAGTCTGTTTCTTGTGGATTCCAGCGGAGCTCTGACCTGGTTACAGGATTCTGAAATCGCCACTGGCCTGCCTGAAGTCTATGGGCTTTGCATGTTTCACAATGAAGTAGGTATGCAGGTCTTCGTCAACGGAACCGATGGTAGTTATCAGCAATGGGGATTGACCATGGTGCCTTCCGGCTTGTCCGAAGATCCCGTGCAGTTTCAGGCCGAGTTGATAAGGGAATTCTCGGTGCCCAGCCAGCCAGAAGGCTGTGTAGCAGACGATGCCCAGGAACGCTTGTTCCTTGGTGTGGAGGAAGAGGGAGTTCGAACTCTATCTGCCAGACATGATGCTCCAGGCGAGATGCAATCAGTGATGGATATCGATGGCACTGTCCTGTTTGCGGACGTCGAGGGGATGTCGCTGTATGAATCTGGCGACAGCGGCTATCTGGTGGTGTCCAGCCAGGGCAATTACAGCTATGCCGTCTATGATCGGCTGCCGCCATTCGCTTACCGCGGTAGTTTCGTTGTAGCCGACCGCAACGACGAACAGGTAGATGGCGCCGATGAGACAGATGGCCTGACGATAACCAGTGTAAATCTGGGGCCTGACTATCCCGATGGACTGGTAGTCATACAGGATGGTGCCAATCGTTTGCCCAGGGAAAGCCAGAATTTCAAGTACGTTTCCTGGCGTGAGATCTCATCTGCGCTCAATCTCTAATGTGACATTAAGTTTTCATGCGCAGGACATTATTGTCATAAAAAAGACATATGGCACTAATTTTCTGATCCGTAATATTTCTGTCTTTTGCCTGTAATCATAACGTAACGGGCCTTCTGTACTGTGTCACCGCACTTTGCAATCTATCAAGGGAAGGCTCAATGAAAGCACTTTTTAATAAGAAAACTCTCACCGTCGCCATCGGGCTGGCAGTTACCACACAAGCTTATGCTCAGGAAAGCATCGACGAAATCGTCGTTGTGGGTAGTCGTGCTAGCCTGCAGAGCGCCATTCAGAAACAACGAAACTCCGACAAGGTAGTTGGCGTAATCGATTCGGATGCCATCGGCAATTTCGCTGATATCAACGTGGCGGAATCACTGCGTCGAATCTCCGGCATCATGGTTGAGAATGACCAGGGTGAGGGGCGATATGTGACCGTTCGCGGTATGAATACCGATCTCAATGCCATGACTATTAACGGCGTTAGCACAGCGGCTCCGGAAGATCGACGCGGCATCATCCTCGACGGTGTGCCATCGGACCTGTTGGATAGCATGACAGTATACAAGACACTGACTCCGAACCTGGATGCGGACACCATCGGCGGTGCTATAGATCTGGAAACTATAACCGCATTCTCCTATGACGATATGTTTGTGCGTTTGAAGGCGGAAACCTCCTACAACGAACTGACAGAAGATGGGGACAATCCCAATCTGGCAGCCACTTTTTCGAATCGCTGGGACGTAACCGGCGGTGAATTCGGTGCTGCGGTGGTTTTGAGTGACCAATCCCGACGCATCATTGCTCATAATAATGAGAACGGTGGTTGGGGTGATGTGGCTCCCAACGATGACTATGAAACGCGTTTTTATGACCTTACTCGTGAGCGAGAGGGTGTGGTACTGGCACTGGACTATCGCGCAAATTCAGGCAATAGCTATTTTGCCCATATCTTTCACAACGAATACGCCGATACCGAATGGCGTGCCAAGTGGGAGGTCCGTGATTCTATCGAGGAAGAAGAGCCGGTAATCAGTGGCAACACATTCAGCTACCCCAATGCTCGAGTGGATACCGAAAGTCGCAATCGTACCGAAATTCGTGAAATTACATCGGTGCGTCTTGGCGCGAACCTGATCTTCAATGATCGCAACCGTGGTGAATTCGAGTTCTTTACCTCAGAAGCGGAACAGGATGACCGCGATCGTCAGGCGGTAATTTTCCGCAGTGATGCGATTGACGATAACATCGTTTACGATAATTCTGATCCACGTCGCCCTGCTGTGACTTTTCCAGCATTCTTTTATGATGCCTCCAACTTTCCAATGGATGCCTTCGAACGTGAGTTTACTCTAAATACTGACGAAGACATTGGCGGCAAGGTGGATTTCTACACCGACCTCAATGCTAATACTCAGCTGCAGTATGGTGCCAAGATTCGTCAGCGAGAGAAGCTGAACGACTTTGTTTATTGTGGGTATGAGCCGGTAGATGATCTCCTGCTTTCGACAGTTGACTTCGTACAGCCGGAGCAATTCCTGAACACAAGAGAAGGACCAACGGCTACTTTTGACCAGGTTAAGGGATTTATTTCTCGTCTGGGTAATGGTTCAGTTGCCTTGTCTGACGGTACGAGCTGTCAGGCACCGGGTGCGGAGTTCGAACTCAGCGGTGACGAAGACGAGGAATCTATTCCAGCGGACTGGGTAACCGAAGAAGACATCTTCGCGGCTTACTTTATGGGCACTACCGTAATAGGCAGTACTACCTTGGTCTACGGTATTCGTTACGAAGACACCGATACCACATATCGAGGCAAGGCTTTCGATGGTAGCTTCGCTGGATTCACTCAGTTCGAAAACAACTATGATTTCTGGGCGCCGTCGCTCAATGTAAAATTTGAGTTGGATGATAATCAGATTATGCGAGTCGGTCTGTTCCGTTCGCTGGTGCGCCCTGGCTTCCAGGAGTCCAATGCCGGTGCCGTAGTTAATGTTGAAGACAACGAGATCGAAGGTGGTAACCCAAATCTGAATGCCACAACTGCCTGGAACTTCGACCTGACTTATGAGTACTACTTGGGTGACGCGACTTTCTTTGGAGCAGGGATATTCCACAAGCAGATCGATGACGCCATCGTTGCAGTAGAAGCCAATGACATTCTCTTCCGCGGCCAGGTTTACGATCAGGCGGGAACTTTCATCAATACTGATGATGCGGACATCACCGGTTTCGAAGTTTCGTTCCAGACAGCCTGGGAGAACGGACTGCTTTTCGTCGCCAACTACACTCAGTCTGACGGTGAAACAGATTTACCAGCAGACAGTGTATACGGACAACGCAGTATTCCTTTCTTCAAGCAAGCAAAACACACAGGTAATATCTCCATAGGCTATAACAAGGGACCTTGGGATGTACGTTTAGCAGCGAACTACCGCAGCGATTTCCTGGACGAGATTGGTGATGAGCCTTTGAATGACCGCTTCACCGATGACTTCATGCAGATCGACTTAACTGCCCGTTATGAAGTGAATGAAAACGTCATGATTACCGCGCAAGCTATTAATCTGAATGATGAGCCTGAGTACTACTACTTCGGAAACACGTCCAGATTGTCGCAGTATGACGAGTATGGCACGACTTTCGGTGCTGGACTGCGTGTTACTTTCTAATTTCTGAAAGTTGGCAATGAAAAAAGAGAGGCTTAGGCCTCTCTTTTTTGCTCCGAAGAAACTAGACTTGTAATACGATACTGTCCTTGCCGTCCTTTTCTTTCGCTTTTTGGAAGCTGGGATTTTGATGCACACGCTCAATCCAGGCCAGACAGTTGGGATGCTGGTCGGTGATAAAACCGCGAGACTTAGCCGATTCCATGGGATAGCTCATGGCGATATCGGCAGCACTCAAATTGCTACCACCAAACCAGGGCTTTAACGCCAGATCTTTCTCTGCTTGTTGCAGAAGCTTTTCCATTCTGGGTTTGATCATGCGTTCAGATGCCTGACCCAGTACGCCACGAATAAGGCCGCGCATCCAAAAGGGAACGCGCTGGATAAGGATCTGGAACACGGCCTCCATGATCAGCACCATCATCATTGAGCCCTGTGAGGCATGGAACCAGAACAGGTAGCGCACTCTGTCTTCATCGCCGATTGTGGGTCTTAAGTTACTGTCCGGATGCTGGTCCAGCACGTAGTCGATGATGGCGCTGCTTTCTGCCAATGCCAATTCACCGTCAGTTATCACCGGTGCCGAGCCCAGTGGGGATAAAGCCTTGTAGTCCGCCGGCGCTTGGAAAGTGTCTTTGTTGCGTTCATAGAACTTCAATTCGTAGTCGGTACCAAGCTCTTCCAGCAGCCAAAGAATTCGGAACGACTGTGAATATTCCAGGTGATGCAGTGTCAGCATAGAGATTACTCCTTGCGGATGGGGGCGAGCATGCCCATGATGAGCCGATCCGGGAAGGATATGAAGGATCGGCCGGATTGAATGTAAGTACGCTTAAATTGCACTTACGGTCGAATGTTTTTCGGCCTTATTGTTGGATTTCTCGTTCGACGCCTAATTCTTCCATGGCTTCGAGGCGGCGGGCTCCGGCCAGGATACCGATGATCCCGTAGTTGCCTTCATGGCAGGCATATTCGAAAACGGGCTCGTCCATGCGAGACAGCGGAAATTCACCAGACCATTGCGCGGTGTATACCGTTGGATCATCTACGGTAAAGCCATACACGATCTTATTGGGTCCCTCGCGGCGGAAGGTTTCGATGACAGTGAGGTTTTCGGTTGGCGCACCCTGATAGGTTTGCCAGGGGTTGTAGTTTTTGGTTTCCACAATCAGGCTATCGCCTTCCCAACGACCAATGGAATCGCCCATCCACTTTTGCTGAGCGGATGAGGATGGGTGTCTTTCGTCATCTATTCTAATGATGCGCGTGTCATGTACCATTTCTACGTTGATGATGACATAACCAGGTGCCTGAGCGATCTGCATGTGGCTGTTGTACATCACCGGTGACATGACAGGGCCAGAACTGTTGCCAAAGGACAGAATGCAGCGCTCGCCCAGAGAACGTCCTTCCGGGCCATCATTGCGCGCAGGTCGATTGGCTCTGATTTCTTCCATGCGTTCGCGGAAACCGGCGACGCGCTCAGGAATGCGGCCATTGGGTGGATCGATGATGGCTGAGGTGCGGAATTCGCCATTAATGGTGGGAAGAAACATACCGCGATCGGTCCAAAACAGATCATAGTTCCCCACCGGCGGCAGAGCGGCTAGATCGGGAGCGGGCCGATTTGGGTCCAGCGGCTCATTGTCCTGTTCTACCCGCTGTTGCGCGGCTCGTTCCAACTGTAGTGCTTCCTCTTCGGTGTAGGTGGCTTTGTTAGCTAAGTCCTGAGGACGCTGAAATGGCATCACGGTATTGTTGCGCCAGACACCTTGGAAATCCGGTACTCCCCATTCGGTGCGAGGGGTGGTGTATTCCTGTCCCAGGCAGAGAGATGAGGTGAAGGTTCCAGCCAAAAGAACGAGCAAGAGTCGAGTGTTCATTGTTGTTTCCACTTCTAATTAGAGAATACTGTGTTGGAATCAGCGCTTAATTGTACTGATTCGCTGGCAGTGATGCCAAAGCTTCAGGCGCTGGCCAGGGGTGCTAGCAATGGCCAGGGCTGT
Organism: Pseudomonadales bacterium; assembly: GCA_028281635.1. GTDB lineage: Bacteria > Pseudomonadota > Gammaproteobacteria > Pseudomonadales > Pseudohongiellaceae > UBA9145. The sequence goes on from JANQJM010000219.1 coordinate 35,020, forward strand.
GCCTGTTCGATCTGGTGAGCGAGTTGCAGCAGGGTGAGATCGCTGCCCCAGGCGCCGGAAAACATGGTTCCAATGGGTAGGCCGTCATTATTCACAAGGCTCGGCACTGACATGCTGGGCTGGCCAGTGCCATTGTGGATGGCGACAAAGCCACTGTAGCGGCGGAATTTCTCTGAGTACTCTTTCAAATCTTCCGCGTTCATGTCTAGCCAGCCGAGTTTAGCCGGACTATTGGCCAGGACTGGCGATAGCACCACATCTATCTTCTGGTGTAGTTGAGACATCTCTTTTGCGACTCTATGCAAGGTATCTAGCGCTTGCACATAATCTGTAGCCGAGATCCGGCTACCAAATTCAACCATCTGTTTGGTCGAGGATTCAATCTCTGCATCGGCCAGATCGATATCGAGCTCAGTCAGCCGGGCAGCGACTTGTTGATGAGTATGGGTACAAAGAATTTTATTCATGGCCTTGGCGGCAGAGGCATAGTCTGGCTTGGCGCTAAGTTGTTCCACGCTGTGACCCAGTGCTTCACAAAGCCTGGCCATTTCCGTGACCGCTCTGACGCAATCAGCATCCACTGTCTCACCAAAAGGCTGTGCCGTTTGCAGCGCTATGCGCAGGGGTTTTGGCGCGACCTGATATCCGCCGGCGAAAGAACCGGCAATTTCAGGCTGCGGGAACAGGCTGGGCGATCGCTGGCGTACCATCTCCAGGAAGTGCGCGCTGTCGCGAACGGTCCGGCTCACTACGTGGTTCACCGTTAATCCGCTGCGATTGGCGATAAGGGTATTGTCTGACACAGTGAGACCGCGACTGGGTTTGTGGCCAAACAAGCCACAACAACTGGCGGGTATTCGAATGGAACCACCGGCATCTGTGGCATGTGCCACGGGCACAATGCCCGCTGCAACGGCCGCTGCCGCGCCACCACTGGAACCCCCTGCGGAGTAGTCTAGTTGCCAGGGATTATGTGTGTTGCCGGTAGCAACTGGTTCGGTGGTGATAGTAAGCCCAAATTCAGGTGAATTGCTTTTACCTACTATCACTAAGCCCGCATCGAGGTAACGTTGTACGATTTCAGAACTATGTCGAGAAACAGTGTCGGGATACAGGCGACTACCAAAGGTGACTTGTGCACCTGCCAGATGAGCTAAATCTTTTATCAGAAAGGGAATGCCTGAGAATGGTGTTTGCGCACGATCCGAGTGGCTATTGTCTAATCGTTGCGCAGACTCAAGAGCTGACTCGGTGAGCTTAACGCTGAGAGAGTTAAGCTGCGGTTCGACTTTCTCCGCCTGTTCGATGGCGCAGCCGGTAAGTTCAGATGCTGAAAACTCACCCGCCTGTAGTCCTGCTGACATGGCGCAGGCATCTAGCTCGAGGTACTGGTTGAGGTTTAGCAAAGCAACGGAAGCAGCTTAGAAAGCCATTGGTTGCTCGTCGTCTTTGCCAACCAATGACAGACCACCGCTCTCATCCTCGTCTTCCAGATCATCGTCTTCGTCGCCTTCTTTGCCTTCAGACAACTGAATACGGAGACGCAGGTTGTTTTTGGAGTCGGCGTTCTTCAGGGCTTCTTCGTAGCTGATCTTGCCACTCTTGTAGAGATCAAACAGGGCAGAATCGAAAGTCTTCATGCCTTGTTGCTCGGACTTTTCCATCACTTCCTTGATCTCCATGACCTTACCGCCCTTTATGAGGTCACACACGCGGGGTGTTCCGATCAGGATTTCAATGGCCGCCGCCCGTTTACCATCCACAGTGGGAATCAGACGTTGTGAGACAAAAGCCACAAGATTCAGAGAGAGATCCAGAAATAACTGCTTGTGTCGTTCATCCGGGAAGAAGTTAATGATTCGGTCTAGTGCCTGGTTAGCATTGTTGGCATGCAAGGTGGAAAGACACAAGTGGCCGGTTTCGGCAAATGCCAGGGCATGTTCCATGGTTTCCTGGCTACGAATCTCACCAATAAGAATGACATCTGGCGCCTGTCGTAATGTGTTTTTTAGCGCCTCTTCATAACTATTAGTGTCGACTCCAACTTCTCGTTGGTTAACGATACAGCCCTGATGGGGGTGTATGAATTCCACGGGGTCCTCGATAGTAATGATATGGCCATCACTATTTTTATTGCGGTGGTCGATGAGGGCTGCCAATGAGGTCGACTTACCAGAGCCAGTACCCCCAACAAAGAGAATGATACCGCGTTTACTCATGATCAATTCAGAGAGAACTGGGGGTAAACCCAGGGAAGATGCATCGGGAATTTCGGTTTTGATATTTCTCGCGACGATGCCCAGCTCGCCACGCTGTTGAAAAATATTGACCCGGAAGCGGCCGATGTCTGGATCGGCAACAGCGAGATTCATTTCCGGGCTTTTCTCAAAGTCCTTGATCTGCTCATCATTCATGATCTGATAGGCAATCTTCTTGACCATGCCTTCTGGCAGTTTTTTATCCAGCAAGGGGATCAGCTTGCCATGAGCTTTCATGCTCGGTGGCGCGCCTGTAGTAAGAAACAGGTCGGAACCGTCCTTGTCGATCATCATTTTGAGTAAGTCGTTGAATCCCATGCTGGTCTTACCTGTCGATAGTGAAATTCAGTAGCGTAGTTCAATGGCTGTATCGATTATTCGAATCGACTCTCAGTGTACCAGCCAATTTCACTGGCGCTGTGGTCGATCTTGTCAGCGACGTCCAGTATAAGCGCGAACAGGGCCATACGCACTAGTACACCGTTATCAGTTTGGCGAAAAATAGCCAGACTGGGGTGCTGATTTAGGTCATTGTCCAGTTCGTTGGCTTCCTCGCGGGAATCCCGGGGGAGGGGGTGCATGATGACCGTATTAGGTTGGCAGTGACGGGTATAGATCGCCTGGTTTAGCCGAAAGCGTCCCCGATAGATGTCCGCCTCCAATTTACTTTCAAAACGTTCCTCTTGAATTCGGGTCAGATACACCGTGTCATTATCTTTGAGCCCCGCCTCCATGTCTTCTGTTTCCACAACCTGGTGGCCGGCTGCTTTGAGGCCAGAGACGATATCCTCTGGCATACGCAGTTCGGTAGGTGAAATCAGGGTAAATGTGATGTTCTTATATAGAAGCAAGAGTTGGGAGAGTGAATGCACGGTTCGACCATGCTTAAGATCGCCCACCATGGCGATATGCATGCCGTCTATACTACGGGCATTGGATGTCAGCTCTTTGCGAATGGTATAGAGATCCAATAGCGCCTGTGATGGGTGCTCGTTTGGACCGTCGCCACCATTAATCACCGGCACTCGACTGGCCTTGGCAAACTCGGCCACCGAACCAGATTGGGGGTGTCGCATAACGATTACATCGCTGTAGCCGCTTATCACTCGTGCGGTATCATAAAGAGATTCACCCTTGGTGATGGAGGATGATTTCACATCGGTGGTTTCCCGCACATGACCACCTAGTAGATTGAAAGCACATCCAAAGCTCACTCGGGTTCGGGTGCTGGGTTCAAAAAACATGTTGCCAAGGATAGCGCCATCCAGGGCCTTGGTCATACGCTCACGGTGAGCAAATGGCTCCATCGAATCGGCTACTTCAAAGATTCGATCAATATCTTCTCGGACAAACTGCTTGACGCTGAGAATGTGGGAGCCAGGAAATTCCATTCTATATCCAAACCATTTACTGTAACCCGAGAAGTCTACACCAATTGGGCGGGCCGCACGAATGCAGAGCGCTGACCATGCTATGATGCCTTGACTTCGGTTAGAGACAGACAATGGCAAGCGCAAGTATTTATTGGTACGACTTCGAGACATTCGGCAACGACCCGCGCCGGGATCGCGCCAGCCAATTTGCTGGAATACGCACCGACGAAGATCTCAACATTGTCGGCGAACCATTGGTGATTTACTGCCGGCCTGCCGAGGATTTTCTACCAAATCCGATGGCTTGTCTGATTACAGGTATTACTCCCCAACACGCCATGCAGGAAGGGAAGAACGAGGCAGATTTCATCAATGAAATTCTGGGTGAGTTCAGTCAACCCGGCACCTGTGTCGCTGGTTACAATAGCATCCGCTTCGACGATGAAGTCACTCGCCAACTACTGTACCGAAATTTTTTCGATCCCTACGAGCGAGAATGGAAGAATGGTAACTCCCGTTGGGACATTATCGACATGGTGCGGCTATGTGCCGCAACACGGCCCGAAGGCATCAGGTGGCCCAAAAAGGATGATGGCAGTAACAGCTTTCGTCTGGAAGAACTGACCAGGGCCAATGATATTGAACATGCTGCAGCTCATGATGCGCTTTCCGACGTCCTTGCAACAATCGAATTTGCCAGGTTGATTAAACAGCAGCAGCCCAGACTCTACGACTATGTGTATGGGCTGCGAGCCAAACAGAAAGTGCAAGCGGAAATAGATCTCAACACTCGTAAACCAGTGCTACATGTGTCCGTAATGTACCCCTCGAGCCGCGGTTGCCTGGCCCTGGCTATGCCGGTATGCCCCCATCCGGAAAACAGCAACGGCGTTATTGTCTATGATCTCCGAGTCGATCCAGATACTTGGGCAGATTTATCCGAAGCCGAAATGCGGGAGCGTATCTTCACTCCCAAAGATCAGCTGCCGGATGGAGTGGAGCGTATCCCACTGAAGACGATCCACTACAACCGTTGTCCGGTAGTTACATCGCCGGCAGTATTGGCCCCGGAGAAAGCAGAGCAGTTCGAGATAGATCTGGATAGCTGCAGGATTAATTGGGAGAAACTGCAATCATCTCCGGCCCTGTATAAGAAGATAGAGAAAGTTTTTCGTAGTGAAAAAAGAGAGCAGGAGAGCGATCCCGATTTCATGATTTACAGTGGTGGCTTTTTCTCAGATCACGATAAAGACTTGATGCAAATGATTCGGGCCACGGCGTCACACGACCTCGGACGGCTCGATCTCCCGTTTCGGGATAGCAGATTGCATGAGATGTTGTTTCGTTACCGGGCTCGTAATTTCCCAGACACGCTGAATGCAGCTGAACAGGAACGTTGGCGAGAATTCTGTCAGCTTCGCTTGCGTGATGAACAAGGTCTGGCTCGCTACAACTCCGATTTGCAACTAGCCAGAGATGTTACCGATACCGAACAGACTATCGTACTTGATCAGCTCGAAGCCTATGTGGCTTCAATTGAACAAGCCTAGCTAGAGTTTTCAGAATCTTTACACTTCATCAACCTACCAGAAAATATTTCAATCAAGTGTCCTCTTGATTAAAAAACTGTGACAGTGGATTTACATATCGCAGTGTCTTTACTTTTGTAACGAAACTTACATCTAAACTTCATCACGCTGTAACCAAGCAAGACTAATCTGCACCGGTTATTGCTAAACGGTCATGCAATCATCTTGACCAAATAAAAAATCCAAGAATCTGGCGATAGCAAATCTGTCAGCGACACGATCTGTTGCGTGGCACTGTCCGTTGTTTTTTCAGGAGAGAAAAATGAATTCGAACTTTAGACGACGTAGTCTACCGTTAGCTATTTCCCTAATAACTCTTTCTTTGGTTGCCGGTGCGCAGGAAGCACAACGTATTGAAGAGATAGTTATTACAACAGGTGCTGCACGTACCTATTCAGCATTGAATACTACTCAGTCCATGCAAGATCAGCAGAATCCTCTGACTTCTATATTGGCTACAGTGGATAACCTGCCAGGTGTAAACATTACCGAAGGCGACACTTTCGGCTTTGATGACTGGTCGACTACGGTCAATCTGCGTGGATACACCACAAGCCTGGGAGACCAGCAGGTGGGTACTACCATCGACGGCTTCCCGAATGGCGACTCCAACTACGGCGGTGGTGCTAAAGCCAATCGTTACATCGATAGCATGAATTCAGGTGGCGTAGAAGTGAACCAGGGTATTGCTTCCATCGACACCCGGACCACAGAGTCACTGGGTGGAACGCTGAATTTCACTACCAATGACCCAGAGGAAGAAGAGCGCATGCGGGTTCAGCTTTCAAATGGTGACTTCGATTCAGTGCGCTATTACGCACGTTACGATACCGGCCGCATGTTTAACGATACCACCCGCGCCTGGGTATCTGCCAATCACAATGAAGCAACTGACTGGATGGAAGGGTCTGCGCAGAATGAGCGTGACCACTTCGCGGCAAAATTTATCACTGAATTCAATGATCAATACACACTGACTGGTTACACGGTGTGGGACGATATTCATGAAGACAACTACCAACGAATATTCTCACCGGCAGATTTTGCGAATGATCCCGATTGGGATCGACTTATCGGTGAGTGGGCTGATAATCCTTATGTGAATCAGGTTTACCGTCGCGGTTGGTCAACATTGCGTGAAAACCGATTCAGCTATCTGAAGCTGGATGGTGAAGTGACTGAGAACTTCAGTGGCAGCATTGGCTACTACCACCATGAAATGGATGGTCGCGGCGACTGGATTCCTCCTTATATTGCCGATGTCGTGGACGATCAGGGCGGGCCAGAACGTGAGCTGGCCGGGAACCTGCCGATTCTCGAACCATCTAACATTGGCCGCATCTTTTTTGTCGATGCGAACAATGTTGCCCTATCCCCTGAGCCAGGCTGTGAATCTTCAATTACTTTTCCATACGGGGGTGCCGGGCCAGAATTTGATCCGGCCTGCTATCCGGCTAACGCGATTCCAGTTCAGTCTTACCGCCACACCCATTACGCCCGCCAGCGTAACGGTATTACCCTCGATTTCGACTGGGAAATTGAAGTGGGTGACAACGTGACCAACATCGTAAGTGGTGGTTACTGGTTCGAAGACTCTGAGCGTGACGAATGGCGTGACTGGCATCGTCTAACCGATGCAAGAGTTGGTATTAATTTCGACGAGCGAGCTTACTGGCTGCAGTATGACCGAATTTTCCCAAGGGAAACCACCATGTGGTACCTCCAGAACCAGTTGGTCATAGACGACTTTACTTTCAGCATCGGTCTGCGTGAGTTCGATGTGGATAACTCCAGGCAGGATCTTTTCAATTCAGCGAATAACATCAGTCTGAACTCCAGTTCCGATACGTTGCTGAGTGGGGGTGCAACCTATCAGACCCCAGTAGACGGTCTGGAAGTGTTCGTGGGTTACTCGGAGAACATCAAGCCAACTCTGGATCTCGTGTTGGAACGGGAAATCAATGATGTAATCGAACCCGAAACCGCTGAGAATCTAGAGCTTGGTCTGCGTTATGTCGGCGCGAGAATTACCGCAAGTGCGGTGCTGTTCGACAACTCGTTTGAAAACCGTCTCGAGTTTTTCGATGCGGCAGCTGCCAATAGTGGTATTCCTAACTACACCATCGGTACCTCGGGTCGCTACGACAACGTAGGTGGTGTTGATTCCGAGGGGTTCGAACTCGCGAGTAACTTCGAAATCAACGAGAACTGGTCTGTCTATGCATCATATACCGATACCGACGCAACTTACGTGGGTTCCGGTTTGGGTCCGGAGGCTGATGCGGTACTGGGCATCTTCCCCGGCAATACCGTTGTGAACACCCCCGAATCCATGTGGGTTCTTTCGGTGGATTGGAACCGTGGTCCCTACTATGCCGGTCTTTCCACCAAGAATGTTGGTGATCGCTTTGTCGACAACGGCAACAACTGGCTGGCAGAAGATTACACAGTCAGCGACCTGTATATGAACGTGAGAGGTGAGCAGATCGCCGAGTATCTCCAGGGATTCGATTTCGGCTTTGTTATCAACAATCTGTTTGATGAGTCATACCTCGGTGGTATATCCGGCGGTGCCTGGATCGGTGCTCCACGGACTGCAGCCTTCACCGTTACCGTCGACTTATAGCGAAAGAGCGCCAGGCAGCATGTCTGGTGCAATCCCAACCAGGAACAGCGATGCGGCAATGGAATGCCGTATCGGCTTCTTTGCAACAAGCACTATAGGGTGCTTTGGTTGAACCGACGGTCGTTGTCAGGCCTCAATGGAATTGCTCGTGAGTCGGGTGAACGAGATTTCATAAAAACTACATAAAACTGTCATTGCGACGTAACTATGAAACGTTATCTTAAGCCTGAGCATTTTTGAAATGTCTTCCCCTTGACTCAATAGGCACTTTCCATGAGGTTGGTGCCTACTTTTTTAGCAAGTAACAGCAACTTTTACGAACATGCATAGTTAACTAGGCAGAGCTTTCAATCTCTTCAAGGGAGTTCCCTTGACTCAATAGGCACCTTCCATGAGGTTGGTGCCTACTTTTTTAGCAAGTAACAGCAACTTTTACGAACATGCCTAGTTAACTAGGCAGAGCTTTCAATCTCTTCAAGGGAGTTCCCTTGACTCAGTAGGCACCTTCCGTGAGGTTGGTGCCTTCTTTTTTCATCAGCAACAGATTTTTCCACCTGCGTAGTTGATGGCTTTCATGATTTGGTGGGCTAAGGCGAGGGAGTTCTTCTGTTTCTTTTTTGCGTGAATTTTTCTGAAATTGCTAAGAAGTTCGCTTGAACTGCAAATCACCTTCAGAGATGGCTATCTGATTGCATTAACTATTGCAATTAATGCTCTTTAATACACTTCTTCTATGTTCTGCAAGCTTTGCTCATCATCAGCAGATGAACCCAAATTCTTTTCGTAGAATATCAGCATCTTGGTTGCCATTGTGGTGGCATCCCATACGCGACTGACGTCACGGCAATTGCGTTTGAGTTCTTCCATCATGGACGGACTTTGTAGCACAGCGGCGACGGTGTCTGAAAATTGCCTGGCATCGTCTGGAACAATCTTCGCAGCGGCGCAGTCATTCAAAATATCCCGGGTTCCCATGGCAGCGATAGATACTACTGGTGTACCGGCTGCGATTGCTTCAAGGAGTACCAGCCCCTGAGTCTCGGTCATGGACGAAAACACGAATAAGTCTGCACTGTGGTAGCAATCGATCAACTGAGAAGCGCGATCCAGATACCCCACAAAGAGCACGCTCTCACTGATTCCCAATTCGGCAGCTTGTCGTCTGCAACTTTCCCGTGCTGGCCCTTCACCAGCAATGACCAGACAGGCCTCCGGAATCCTATCCAATAGCTGTTGGAACATCTGTAGCAACAGGCTAAGGTTCTTCTCGTGGGCGACCCGGCCAACATTCAGCAGAAGTTTCCTGTCCTTCCCAATGTTGTATTCCTGCCGGAATTTATTCCCGTCTCCAATTGAGAAATTTGCCGTATAGATTCCAGTCGGAATGACACTGATGGGTTTTTCCACACCATATTCCTCCAGTAGTCCGACGATGACAGAGGAGGGCGCAACAATCGCATCCACTTGATTGCATTGAGACCTGGAAAATCTTCTGGCGAAGGCTTTTAGAAACCGTTTAGGCAGAATCGGTATGTAGTGGTGCAGATACTCTTCAAATAACGTGTGATAGGTCACAATACATGGAATGCCCAATGCTTCGGCAACTTTAGCGCCAGCGTAGTGAGCTACAAATGGAGTGTGGATATGAACTAAATCAAAACCGTAAGATTCAAGTCTGGGTATCTCTTTGAGTATCGCCCGATAGTGCATCATACGATCTTCGGGATCGAACAGAACGGCGCGGGACCTTATTCGAATTATGCTGTCGTCGATAGCGTATTTCTGAGGATAGTCCGGCGCGATTAAAATGACTTCGTGACCTAGTTTTTCGAATTCTTGCTTAAAGGTCTGGATCGATGTTGAGACGCCGTTAATTCGAGGAAAGTACACATCGGAAATCATCAGGATACGCATAACGGAATCTCCCACGCGTCGTGGCGGGTGCGGTGGTTTTGGCCTTGAGGTTTAGCGAATGGACAAGGCACGAACAGGAAAGCGATAGCAGGTGCTCAAGCGGCGTCTTGCTCTGGTTTGGGTAGAATATCTGGCGTTTGCATATCTCCCAGTTCTCGCATCAGGTTGCGTTCGTACTGCTTAGCCCAGTGCACAAGCTCCAGGTGACCATCTGCATGCTCAAACATGGCAGTACAACTTTCTACCCAATCTCCATCATTGCAATAGAGGATGCCATCGATATCGCGGATTTCAGCATGGTGGATGTGACCACATACCACACCATCCACTTCTTTTTCCCTGGCAAAATGCGCCAGGGCATCTTCGAAACTACCAATATAGCTGACAGCGTTTTTCACTTTGTGTTTAAGGTAGGCTGCAAGTGACCAATAGGAACAGTTGAAATACTTACGGAATCGATTCACTACATGGTTAAGGCTTAACAAGGTTTCGTAAGCCCAACTTCCAAAATTCGCCAGCCAGCGACTGTTTTTGACAATCACATCAAACTCATCACCGTGCATGATGAGTAGTTTCTTACCATCGACAGTGGTGTGAATGTAATCGCGATGGATTTCCAGGTTACCAAACTTATGGCCAACGCACTCTCGCATTTGCTCATCATGATTACCAGGAACATAGATGACTTTTGTTTCGTGTTTGGCCTTACCTAGGATCGAACGAATCACGTTCGTGTGCTCCTGAGGCCAGTAAGGCGATTTTTTGATACTCCAGAAATCCACGATATCTCCGACCAGAAAGAGATAGTCTGTTTCCACAGAATGCAGGAAATCCAACAGGGCATTTGCCTGGCAGCCTTTAAATCCTAAGTGGATATCGGATATCCAGACACTTCTTACGCGAATTGGGTTTGGTGTTGGCATGATGGTTTGCTTGATGATTGCAGGTTACAAACTCTGTCGGCGCATCGCTGGCCATTTTTATTACCGAACCTTGAACTTTCCATGAACTATTTGTTACAGATAACGCCAACAATTTGACCCTGGAAACAGGCGGCCAGGACGCCTTTCAGGAGGTAGTCTAGCGGTACACTTTTCCTCTCACAGGCGCTACAATGCGCGCGCTTTGTCCCCGGCTTGCTGAGGTTGTCAAAGTAACTATCTGAAATATAAGGATAAAAGCCTTGGATAAATTCAAGGACATCAGACCCTATCAAGACGACGAGATTCGACCAGTTCTGGATAAGCTGATTACTGACTCGGAATTTCTCGGCAGTGTTGCGCGTTTCTACTATCCCCGTTTGATGACGCTGTTTCCCGACTTTGTGCTGAAGTTGGCGGGAAACAAACTGAAGAGGCAGGTGAAGGGGGTGCATGATGTGAAATCAATGCAGGACGTCATTGCTGTCTACATGGATAAGATGATTCATGACACGACTACCGAGTTGACTAACTCAGGTATGGAAAATCTGAAGGAAGGCAGAAGTCATCTATTTATATGCAATCATCGGGACATAACGATGGACCCGGCCTTCGTCAATTACATGCTTTACCATGCCGGGCACGATACTTTACAGATCGCCATTGGCGACAATCTGCTGAAAAAACCGTTCGTTACCGATCTCATGCGGCTCAATAAAAGCTTCATTGTAAAACGCTCCCTGAAGGGGCGGGAGCTACTACAGTCACTAAGCCAGCTGTCGGAGTATATCCACCATTGCATCGAAACCAATCAAAA
>JANQJM010000042.1 GCA_028281635.1 Pseudomonadales bacterium
ATTTCGGGTGAGCCGCTACAAACTATCGAAAGCACAGAACCTGTGCTGCAAGCACAAACAATAGCTGATCCAGGTGTTGAGCAGAGTTCCGATTTGACAACCCCCTTAGTTGAGGATGCAGCTCTTACTAGCGTTTCGGTCGCTGGTTCTGGTGAAACGGAAGCTGTTATTGCTCCCTCATTGATGGCTGATTGGCTTACGAACCTCAATCTGTCCACATGGCTGTTGTTCGTCTGGTTTGCAATCAGTTGTTTTCTGGCCGCCCGTCTGTACTTTGGATATCGCATTGGCATGCATCGACTGGGTGTCCGGCATGAGATCACTGAAGAAAATTCTGTGTGGAAGCAGCTCAATCTTTTGAGCAGCAAGGCTGGCTTGTCGAAACCACCAAAGCTGACCTGCTCCAAATACACAGAGAGTCCTGTGACGCTGGTAGGAAATGAAATATGCCTGCCCGAATGGGCTGATGAGTCGCTGCCGGAAAGTGAACTCAGAAGTCTACTCGCACACGAACTGGCGCATGTCCGTCACGGTGATCTGCAGCTCTTATTGGGATTACAGGTTCTCTGCTGTCTGTTTTTCTTCCAGCCATTGTTTGCTGTTGCCCGCAACCGGTTAATTGATTTATCAGAATTTCTTGCAGATCAGTCGGCCCTGAATCAATGCCAGAACAGTAATGCGATTACCAAAACATTAGTGAATTGCGCCGAGCGCATTCATTCCCGGCAGAACTTTCAGTGGGGGTTCACCATGGTTGGCAATCAATCGCGCCTCCGGCAACGAATTCTGCATCTCCAGTCAGCTGGACAACAATCCTTACCCCGATTCAACAGAGCCAGCAAAACACTCATATCTGGTTCTGTCTGCACATTAGTCTTGCTGGTACCGACGATGCAGGTTGATTCAGCCGCGGCTACAGCAGATGCGTCATTGGTCAGACCAGCAGCGGACGCCTCAGATTTCAACCCGGCAGCGATCACAGAAATAACCGACACAAGTTCGCAACTTCTAAGCGAGCCGGAGGATGACCCGGACATCCCAAGCCAATCATCCTCAACAGTGTCGTATTCTCAAGGAGATGGTCGTTCCGGTATCTTTGATATTTTTCGTCGAAGCAGTCGAAGCGGCAGCACCTACGATGTAAATGGTAACCGACACCAATGGGTGTGGGATGAAGGTGAAGCCGAATGGCGAGACGAATTTATGACGAATGACAGTGAGGATGAAATCATCTCGATTACGGGCGATGGCTTCTTCGAGTACCGCACCGAAAACGTCAGGCCACGTCGTCGAATCCTCGTGGAAGCTGATGGAAGTGGAGTAACCACGACATATTGGATCGATGGCGACGAGACTGCTTTCGATGACGATGCAAGGGCCTGGTTTCATGAAGTGCTGGTCACATTGTTCCGGTCAACAGGAGTCAACGCGGAAACGCGGGTGTTGCGAATGCTCGGAAACACGGGTCCTGATACTGTAATTCGAGAACTGGCTTTCATCCGTTCGGATTTCGTGAGTCGCACGTACAACTTTATTCTCCTGGAAAACGCCACGCTTACCGAAGATCAAATTGTCGACCTGCTGGAAACCCATAAATCAATAGGAAGTGACATGGAGATGCGTCTGACGCTGGTCAAGTTGGTTTCTACTCAGAATCTGAATACGCAGAGCCAGGCTGCCTTGATGGAAGTTATCAAAGGAATTGGAAGTGATCTGGAGATGCGGACAACCGTGCTGAGTATTGTCAGCGAAGTTGAATCTTCGGAAACACTTGTCAATTCATTGTTTGAGTCCACGGATAGTATCGGCAGTGATATGGAGGCTCGCCTTGCATTGTCTGGCATCGCAAATTCTTCAGCAATGACCGATTCGAATTGGCTTGCATTACGAGATGCGTCCAGAACTATTGGCAGTGATTTCGAGCTACGTCAGTTGATAGCGAGCAGCATCGAGCGAGCAGGATCATCAACGACAGGAACACTGAGCCTTATTCAAGCGACCAACAGTATTGGCAGCGATTTCGAACAGCGCTACGCACTCTCAACTATCGCTGAATTTGGAGAAATGAACGACGAGAACTGGAGAGCGTTATTCGAAGCAGCCGAATCTATTGGCAGTGATACTGAGATGCGATTCTTTGTAAGCAATGCGATCAGGATCGCGCCAGAATCCGAATTTGTCTCCGATCAAGCGTTACGCTCACTACGATCAATTGGAAGTGATTTCGAAATGCGTGCCGCTCTGCAGACAATTGTCGAGCAAGGCGAGCTGGCCGAAGAAAGCTGGCAACTTGCCATTACGCAGGCAGAGGAAATGTTAGGAAGCTCCTTCGAGAGAAACTCAGCGCTTCGATCAATCTCAGACAATATACCTGATTCAATCTCATTACCAAGTCAGTTCGAAAACAGGCTCAATTAGTACTTAAATATCTGAGCAATTCATCATGTATCCATTGTGTCGGGCAGGCTACTCTGTTCCACACTGGTGTTTTAGATCGACATTTCGTAGCTGGTAACGCACAGGCCCAATCATCAAGTGAGCCTGTGGCGTACCAGCACACATGATCCACACCTGCTCGTTCTCTTCAGTCACGATGCCTGATAAGGCACTGGCAGCCTCTCCCAGAAAGATCGTCGTAAGTATTTCGAGATTATTCGCATCGGGGCCAGAAACGGTATTCGCAAGCGCGCCAGGGTTTGGTAGAGCAAGAGAGCCGCTGGCTAGTTCGGCGTTAACGATCTTATTTGCCTCCAGTAGCGACTTCCCTTCAGCACGCAGCTCACCGAGACGCCTTCCATAGGGAAACCAGCTCTCATCAACACAGGATGCGTCGTAGCCCGGTGCCGGCTCATCGGTCATACAGGTAATACCATTAGTGCCCTGCCTTAACAGTGTTGGTGGACTGGTGTTCCTGTCCAATACTGTGGCTCCGCCTCGGAGGTGTTCAGGCAGTGATTGAGTGGCAGCTTGAATTAAAGCTTCCTCTGATTGAGCGTTAGCCAAAAAGGAAGTCAGCACTACTATACTGCCTATGAACAATTTTCTTATTCGTAATCTGTGCATATTCCTTTCCTCTAAATCCCCTTCTGTTCTCAACTTTGTTCAGCAGCCTTCTTTATTGGTTGTGCAATTAACAGCCAAATGAAAACTGCAGATGACACTATTTCAAAAACCAGCAGTCCGACGATCTGTTGATGGGGGATGCCCAGCGCCAGGATGCTGGCGATTCGGCCAAGTGCAAAACCACCCATAAACAGTAGCGCGATAATTGTCGATGCCTGCCTGAAGGTTTTCGTAAAAAACCCGTAAGCGATAGCAGCGCCCGTGGTTATGAACAATCCACCATAGGCACCACGGTACATGTTGTCTTCCGAGGCCCCCGCAACACTGAGTTCATAGCGCGCTAACAAAAGATTCGGGTCAATGCAGTAAGCCACACCAATCAGGACCAGCGTGACACCAGTTAACAATAGAACGTAGCGATGAATATTTTCCTGGTTCATAACTGTTCTCCTCGCCGCCGGGCCTCCTGGGCAGCGAACCACTCCGCCTCTTCGCCAGGTTCAGGCATGATTTCTCCACCTTCCATTACCCAGCTGGCTGGTGTTTCGCGAATGACCGCATCGACTTGCGGTTCTGTGGCTCCGCCGAGTTCAACCAGGGACGATTTGATTTTTTCAGCGATCTCGTCTTTTTGTGCATCGCTCCTGCCACGACGAATGGTTCCGCGTACCAACAGTTTTTTGTCGCCAAGTGAAAACAGCGGATGGTCTTCAAAAAAGATGGCGTGTACAAAGCTTGCAGGAGCGCCAGTCACAGAGCAGTGGATGTCGGTAATGGCGCTTGCAATCTTTTCTTTCGCCGACGGGTTAAGAGCATCTTTGTGGGTACTGCAGATATAGAGCGGCATTGGGGCTCCTTTTAGGTTTCTGCTGGGTCAGTGATTACAGCGACGATCTCATCAATCGTGCTGCCGGTTTCGGTTGTCCATAGGGCAACGAATTCTTGCAGCAGAGATTGTCGGCGGGCCGGGCTGAGTTTTTCATTGGAAGTTATCGACACCACGGAGGAAGTAGAAGGTTTACCAGCAGTAAATCCATTACCTGCAGCCACCGGAGTCCAGACAATACGCGCCTCCAGGCCGAATGAACGCACAGTGAATTCTTGTATTGCCGCCTGGATCTCAGTCTTCTTGAGATCAGGCGACTGGCCTTCCTGTACCAGGCATGAGCAGTTGATCATAGTTTGCTCCTCAGTTATCGAGTTGCATAATAAAACCATAAAGTATCATATTGCAACCTATTAGTCTCATTATGCAACTTAATGTAGAATGTCTCGATGAAGTACAAATCCTATAAAGACATGAACTGCTCCATGGCGCAGGCGCTGGATGCCATAGGTGAACGTTGGGCATTGCTGATTCTACGGGAAGCGTTTTATGGCAAGACCCGGTTCAACCAGTTCCTGGAAGAGTTGGGAATCGCGCGCAATATTCTCTCTGCCAGACTCAACCATCTGGTTGAAGAAGGCATTTTAGAAAAGCGGCCGGCCACTGAAACTTCCCATGCCGAGTACGTGCTGACGGACGCAGGACGCGCCTTGCGAACCGTCATCATCTCCCTGATTCATTGGGGCGATGAATTTCGACCCCATCCCAAAGGGCCAAGGTTTGTCTTGATTGATAAAGAAAGCGACGAACCTATCAAGAAAATGAACATCTACTCCGAAAGCGGCGCAGAGGTGAAGCCAGGAAAAGTCGGCGCTACTCCCGGGCCAGGAGTGAAGAGTGGTAATTAACAGGAGCTATAAACATGAATAAGCTATTAGCAATATTCGGACTCTCTTTTTGTTTACTTGCTGGGCATAGTGTTGGCCAGGACTGTGCAGCCGACGGTGAGATTCAGTTTGTATGCGGCCCGGTCAGTCCTGAAGACCTGGTGCAAGTACCGGAAACAGATTGGATAGTTGCGGCAGGTATGGAAGACGATGGCTACCTTTATTTTGTAAACAGCAGTTCATTTGGTTCCCAAACTGTTTACCCAGCAGCGGGAGCAGTTAATCAATGGGACCGTGATCGTTATGGTCAATGCCCGGGCCCCGAGACTACCGGATTCAGACCTCATGGCCTGCATCTGATTGCTGGCGACAATGGTGAACATCAATTGTTGGTAGTGCGCCATGGCGCCCGTGAATCCATCGAGATATTCACTATCGACGCTTCCAGTGCAACACCAGGCATTGCCTGGATTGGCTGCGTCATTGCTCCCGACAATGTGGTTTTTAACTCCGTAGCTGCGACGCCTGAAGGTGGAATGGTAGCGACCCATTTTCAACTACCTGTGGGTGCCGTATACGAATGGAATGTTGGGGGTGATTGGGAAATGGTACCCGGCAGCGAAACTTCGGGCCCGAATGGTATAGAAATATCGTCCGATGGGCGCTGGCTCTATATTGGGGGCTGGGGCACTCGCTCTTTGATTAAGCTTTCCAGGGGTGATCAGGACGTGACCGTGGAGACAGTGCAGGTTTCCCATCACATCGACAACGTACGTTGGGCGCAAGATGGCTCCCTGCTCGCCGCTGGTCATGTCGGCCCGCAGCCTACTTCGATAATGACTTGTCTCGCCCAACAGAATTGTGAAGGGGTGAGTTCCCGGGTGACCCGGGTTGATGTCGATAAGCTCTCAGCGGAACAACTCATCGACTACCCTTCGAATACGCAGTTCATTCTGGGAACAGTGGCGATAGAAGTCGGTGACGAAATCTGGGTTGGTGGCATTGCTGGCGGAGACCGTATCGCTCGCTTTGCGAATCGCTAGTTACCAGCTGTCTGACTTAGTTCCTCACTACTTCAACAGTAGTTGCTGGATTTGCATCGTCGCCTGGGTCGTGAAAGAAGCCAGCTTCAACACTGACTGAAACTGCAAGATCAGGTTCAGCCAAGCAGGCAATGACATGGTTGTCTGGATCATCGTCCCCAAGAGCAACGGGGTGTACTCGCTCGCCACTATCTAACAGTACAGAGACCGCCGTACGCTGTGCTTCTGCCAGGGCAGCGCCCTGTGGTCCAGTCACTCCCCCTTCCCAGGTCAGCAAAATGGCTTGCCTGGATTCACTTGGGCATTCTCCTGAAAGCCCGAATGTATCCAGGGAGAAGTATTCTGCGAACACCAGACTGGGGCCTGCTTCCAACCTTGTAATGGTTTCGGTTCGCAGTCCCTGAAGAGAATTACCTGCAGCGTCTTGTAACTGGCCCACTATCTCAACTGCCTGTGGCGGCGACTGTGCATTACCGAATGTACCAACCAGCAGCACCGTCCTCAGCTCGAGTGGCTCTATGGCCGGGCGCAGTGTTGCACAGATCGGAGTGACCGGATCTCCTTCGCTGGTTACAACAACGAAGACATCGGGAGAAAGAGACGCATTGTCAATTTGAACCGAAAAAGTAAGTGGCATGCCATCTTCTCCTCCGGCCATTTCTCTGCAGAGGACTCTGGCGCGGGGAGGCAATGCATCGAGACCATGATAGGCAGATAAAATACCTGGTTTAGTCTGCTGCTGATTGGTCTGAGCAAGGGCAAGCTCAACAACGCAGATAGATATTACTAAAAGTAGATATTTCATCTAGCGCTAGGAAGTTTCGAAGTGGCTGTCAGCAGTATGAGTGCCGCTACAATCTCAATACCTGTCGGGACAAAAGTTGCAGTTGCGAACTCTCCATTTAAGGCTGCTATACCTCTAGCCAGAACCATCACTATTTCAATTGTCGCTATTGGCAACAGTAAGATGGGTTTTTGTCGAACGATTGCGTAGAGACAAATACCTCCCATGGCAACGTAGTGAGCACCAATCATAGCGCGGATCGAACCAGCTCCTTCTGCATTGTCTACGCTCAGGTTCAAACCACTTGCGAAGTCTTCAGGGGATAACATACCAGCTAACCCGATCAGCAAGAATAATCCGCCTATGAGCATCACTGCTGCTTTAATAGAAGCGACCATCTGCGTACCTCACTTTTTTCATCGGGCCTCAATACAAAAAGTCTATCAGATATCGTCGGCTCAGGATGCAGCACTCAGTTCATTGAGCATCGGAAATGGAGAGGCCATTCTCAAATAGACAAGTTTCGCTCCAGGGATTAACTTTGCTTATGAGCAGCAGAGGCACTTTATAAGGTAGGTAATATGAAACCCACTCTACGCATACTGATAACAGCAACCTTGTCCATGCTCCTTTGTTCCGGAGTATGGGCTCAACAAATCTTACAAGTTACTGATAATTGCAGGGATTTCGCTGCAGCAGACATCGTGAGCTTTGCTGATTCTGTATTGGAGCAAAGAGTGCGAGAAGCGCTATCGATGCGACCCCAAGATTCCCTCACATGTGCTGCAGTCGCCCAACTAAAGAGCCTGGATGCATCAGGTGCAGGCGCCAGGCGTTCAGTTTCCGGATCACCGGAATGGCAGGATCCAGAGCATATATTTCGTGACCTTGCCGGTATTCAAAATCTTAGTGGATTGACCGATCTCGCCCTGAGGAATCGAGGCCTGACAGATATTGGTCCACTAGCAGAATTAACCGGGCTCATTAATCTGAACCTTCATACGAATTGGATAACTGATATTACTCCCTTAAAAGGTCTGACTAATCTGGTGAGGCTGCGCATCGCAGAGAATCCTGTTTCTGATATCAGCGCATTAAGTGAACTCACAGAATTGCGCGTGCTAAGAATGCATCGCCATGGCGATTTCATAGGCGGGCAAGTACCGCGAACCTATATGGGCGCAACCGGGCTACTCTTCACCAATGCCATTACAGACATCAGTCCGCTGGCAAAGCTGACTAAACTCGTGGACCTGAATATTCATACACAAAATATAAGTGACCTGACTCCATTAAGTGGACTCACTGCGCTTGAAGAGCTACGGCTGGCCGCTAATACATTTACTGATCTTAGCCCTCTACGTGGATTGACCAGCCTTCAGTATCTCGAACTCACAGGTAATAACGTTACCGACATCACACCGCTGAGCGGGCTCACCAATTTGATGCAACTAGACCTGCGCTTTAATCCAGATCTCAGGAATATCGAAGCCTTACTTGAAAATCCGGGATTAGGAGAAGGAGACATCGTTGAGCTCAGGCATACAGATGTATCTTGCACAGATCAGGCGCGCCTGGCTGCAAAAGGCATTGAAGTGAGAACAGAGCTATTTTCTTCATGCGCTACTGCTACGAGACAAAGGTGAACACTACTCTCAGGAGCAACTAATATGAGGCATCTTCTTCAAAAAGGCACCTTCGCAGCTGTGTCTTTCATCATAAACCTGGCAATTAGTGGGGCCACGGTCGCGCAAGAGCTGACTGCCTCAGAGGTGGCCTTAATTCAGGCGCAAGCTCAACAGCATGTTGAGCGCTACTATAATTATTATTACGAACGGAATCCGCAAGCGCTCGCAACTGATATATTTACGCTGCCCTGGTTCATTATTGGCACGAATGGCATTATCGCCCGCTCAACTGAAGAGGAGAATTTGGAGTATTTCTCGTCGGCAATTGATGGACTTGTGGAACAGGGTTGGGATAGGTCGATATTCACCACCAAGAATGTCTGCGTTTTCAGTGGTGGCTCTGCTATTGTCAGCGGCACCAATACACGCACCAGAACGGACGGAAGCATCATGTCCGTTGGCGGTGTATCCTATACGCTCGGATCCACCAGTGATGGATGGCGCATCCTTTCATTCTCCAGCCATGCCCCAGACAAAGTAG